>SKPH01000066.1 GCA_007119615.1 Syntrophomonadaceae bacterium
ACCAGGGGCAAGCAATATTATGATCAGATCGAATACCGGCCTGATGATTTTCTGGTTTTCGGCAGTGAAACGAAAGGATTAGCGCCGGAAATTCCGGGACAGGCCGGTACACTTTTACGTATACCGATGGTTGAACAAATTCCACGCTCGCTTAACCTCGGCAATTCTGTGGCCCTGGTTCTGTACGAGGCTTTAAGGCAGCAGGGTTTTCCGGGCCTGGTTTGATCAGGGTTGGCTGTTTTTAGCATGGTTGGCTGCTTCGGTTTTACGTTTGTTCAGATAGTAGTGCTCTAAAAGAACCTTCGATGTAGCAGCGATCGGGATAGCCAGTATAATTCCAAGCAGGCCCATTAGCTGGGCGCCGATTAGTACCATGATGATAACGGTAAGCGGGCTTATATCGGTTGCCTTCCCGAGAAAGACCGGCGTGAATACAAAGGCGTCAAGAATTTGAACCAGGACGTAGAGCAGCAAAATCAGTAAAATGTTTGGTGTTCCGGGCATTATGCCCAGCAGCAGGGCCGGGATGGTTGCAACAACCGGCCCGATATAGAGAACGATGTTGAAAATACCGGCCAGGATACCCAGCAGGAGGGCAAAGGGCATCTCAAGAATTAAAAGGCCGATCCAGATCAGCAGACCGACGAAAATGCATTTGAGCACAGTTCCACGAATATATGCCCCAACTTTTTCGTCGATAATACTGAGAATATGAACAATATTTTCTTTGTAGATCTGAGGGAACAGGAGGGTAAGATTCTGCTTGGCGGTTTCGAGATCCTGAACCAGGTAAAAAACTAGAAAAACCAGGGCCAGGGTGATCCAGGCCCTGGTTACCAGTTCCATAGAGAGCGCAGTCAGGCTGCGCAGTAATTGCTGAATATTGGCCGGAGCCTGCCTGATAAATTGATTGGAGTATTCAATGAAGGCTTCTGTAAGCCGCAGGTTGAAGCGGGCATCAAGTTCTTCCAGCTCGGCAATCAGGGCAGGGAGATCCTGAATTAACTCAGTGGTAAGAAAAATTAGTAGCTGCCTTGCTTCAAGAATCAAACCGGGAATAAGCAGGTAAAACAACATCGATACAGCAACAAGAATGATCAATGCGGCAATCATAGCCGCGAAAAGTGGTTTAATTCTGATTCCGATCAGGAAATGGACCAGGGGATTGATGAAGTAGACGATAAAAATTGCGATAACGAAAATCGAGATAATCGGCGCCAGCTGAACCAGGGACCAGATCAGGATAAAGACAGCTGCGGCGATAAGAACAATTTTTAAGGCCAGGCGAGTTTCCCGATCTTCAAACACGGCAAAACTCCTTCTACTCCGATGTGTCAAGCAGTTACTTCCGGAAGGGTAGAATATTTACTTAGCCTATTGTACCACAAAGCAGCGCTTAAAAAAAGTTGCCTCAGAAGTTATCTCTTCGAAGGAACTTCCGCTGAAAAAGTCGAAAGAATGATCATGGCATGGAATTTTATATCACGGCTTCAGGTTTCAAAAAGAACCCGGGAAATAATGTTGGGAAAAAGGGAAATGAAGTTTTAAAGTCCTTAATCTGCCCACGAAATGAGGTTGGACTTTGTCCGAGGTTAATTTTGTTCATCTGCACTGTCACAGCGAATACAGCCTGCTCGACGGAGCAGCCAGGGTTGATAAAATTGTAAGCAGGGCGGCGGAACTGGGCATGCCGGCTCTTGCAGTTACCGATCACGGAACGATGTTTGGGATCATTGATTTTTACAGGGCGGCCAGGGCAGCCGGTGTCAAACCAATATTGGGCTGTGAAGTTTATGTTTCGCTGCGTTCCCGTTTCCAGAAGGAAGCAAAGAGGGATGACTCGCAGTATCATCTGGTCCTGCTGGCTGAAAATAATACCGGTTACCGCAACCTGATGCGCCTGGTATCGGCAGGTTTCCTGGAAGGGTTCTATTATAAGCCGCGTATTGATCGGGAGCTTCTTGAGGAATGCAGTGAAGGCCTGATCGCCCTCAGCGCCTGCCTGGCGGGTGAAATACCAACGATGCTTTTAAACGGACAGATGGAAAAAGCCCGTGAAGCTGCCCGTTATTACCGCGATTTATTTGGAGCCGAAAATTTTTTTCTTGAACTTCACGACCACGGTATCCCTGAACAGAAAGCCGTCAATAAAGCCCTGGCCGAGCTGTCAAGGGAAGAAGGCATTCAGATGGTCGCTACCAACGACGTCCATTACCTGTCAAAGGATGACGCCTCGGTTCACGATGTCCTGCTCTGTATCCAAACCGGTAAAACTGTAGATGAAACCGAAAGGATGAAGTTTGATTCACCGGAATTCTATTTCAAAACCGCAGGCGAGATGGCGGCTCTCTTTGCCGATTATCCTGAAGCGGTCAACAACAGCCTGCGCATTGCCGAGCGCTGCAATGTTGAAAAAGATTTTAACCAGCGACACCTGCCTGAATTTAATCTTCCAGAGGGAGTAGAGCCCGCCGGTTATCTCAAAGAACGCTGTTATGAAGGTTTGAAGTCGCGCTATACAACGATAACTCCGGAGATGGAAGAGAGGCTCGAGTATGAACTAAAGGTAATCCTGCAGATGGATTACGCCAACTATTTCTTAATTGTCTGGGATCTGATTGAGTATGCCAGGAGAGAAAAGGTCATTGTCGGTCCCGGCCGCGGCTCGGCTGCAGGCAGCCTGGTAGCTTACTGCCTTGGCATTACCAATATTGAACCGCTCCAGCACAGCCTGCTGTTCGAGCGATTTCTGAATCCGGAGCGGATATCGATGCCCGATATCGATATTGACTTCTGCGATGACAAGCGAGATCGGATTATCCGGTATGTCTGTGAGAAATATGGCCAGGAGCGCGTGGCCCAGATTATCACCTTTGGAACGATGGCTGCCAGAGCTGCTGTGCGCGATGTCGGAAGAGCGCTTGCTATTCCTTATGCGGAAGTTGACAGGATTGCCAAGCTGATCCCGATGGAGCCAAAAATGACTATAGCCAGGGCCCTGGAGCAGAGCAGGGAACTGCAGATGCTGTATAAAGAAGAACAATATCAACACCTGCTCGATACGTCGATGGCGGTTGAAGGAATGCCCCGCCATGCATCGACCCACGCCGCAGGGGTGGTTATAGCCAAAGAGCCGCTCGTTAACTACGTTCCACTGTATAAGACCGCCGACAGCACGATTGTTACCCAGTTCCCGATGGGTACGCTTGAAGATCTCGGCCTGCTCAAAATGGATTTTCTGGGTTTAAAAACATTGAGTATTATCGGCGAAGCCCTTGAAAACATTGAAAAGACGCATCACAAATTGATTAATATTGATCATATACCTCTCGATGACCGGGCGACATACGAGATGCTTTCCCAGGGAGAAACCACGGGGACTTTTCAACTGGAAAGTACCGGAATGCGCTCGGTACTCCGGGAACTGCTGCCGAATAAATTTGAAGATATCATCGCCGTGGTGGCTCTTTACCGCCCGGGCCCGATGGATCAGATCCCGGTTTTTGTGAAAAGCAAGCACGGTAAAAAGCAGATCAGGTATGCACATCCCATTTTAGAACCGATTTTAAATGAAACTTACGGAGTTATCGTATACCAGGAGCAGATCATGGAAATTGCTGCCCGGATGGCCGGCTTCACCCTGGGGCAGGCCGATCTGCTGCGCCGGGCGATCGGTAAAAAGAAATTAGAGATTCTCGATGAGCAGCAGGAGCTTTTTATTAGCGGTTGTATAAAAAATGGCTATTCAAAAGAGTTGGCCGATAAAATCTACGACCTGATCCTAAAGTTTGCATCGTACGGTTTCAATAAGTCCCACGCAGCCGCTTATGCCCTGATTGCTTATCAGACCGCCTACCTGAAAGCAAATTACCCGACTGAATATATGGCCGCCCTGATGACAGTTTATTACTCTAACAGCGACAAAGTAGCCCTCTACATTGCCGACTGCAGGCGGATGGGCATAGAGGTTTTGCCACCGGATATCAATGAGAGCGAAACACATTTTACGGTCGTAGGAGAAAAACGGATCCGTTTCGGGCTGGCTGCAGTAAAAAATGTCGGACTGGGAGCGATCGAATCGATTGTCGCGGCGAGACAGGCGAAACCTTATGTCTCGATGCGTGATTTTACCTCACGCATCGACCTGCACTCCTGCAACCGCAAGGTCCTCGAAAGCCTGGTTAAATGCGGGGCCTTCGATTCCCTTGGCGGTCACAGAGCCCAGTACCTTGCCATCCTCGAAGATGCGCTGGCCCAGGGGCAGGCGGTCCAGCGTGAGCGCGAAAACGGTCAGATATCGATGTTCTCGTTGATGGAAACAAGCGTTCAGGAAGAGCTTCTGACCGATAATCTTGCCGATATCGAACCTTTTACCGATAAAGAAAGGTTATCCCTGGAAAAAGAAATGCTCGGCCTTTTCATATCAGGTCACCCACTCGAGCCTTACCGGCCAATTCTTGAAAAAATGCCGAGACTGACAAAATGTGCCGAGCTGGCCGACACAGGCGATAATCACCAGGTCCGGGTGGGCGGCATTATTGTCGCCGTTCGCCAGTTTTATACCAAAAAAAATAAACAGATGGCATTCGTTAAACTCGAGGATCTGACCGGCGGTGTGGAACTGGTTATTTTCCCCGATCTCTA
Source organism: Syntrophomonadaceae bacterium (assembly GCA_007119615.1). Classification (GTDB taxonomy): domain Bacteria; phylum Bacillota; class Dethiobacteria; order DTU022; family DTU022; genus SKPH01. The sequence continues at coordinate 4,645 of SKPH01000066.1, forward strand.
CGAGAGGCACTCCGCCATGTTTGTGGAAGATAACCTGGTATTGATTGAGGGCAGGACAGATTTTAAAGAAGAAGAAGATGTCAAGATTATAGCAGAGACTGTGAAACCGCTGAGCCGGGAGCAGAAATACTACCGCCTGATTATCGGTGAAGAGCATGATCGCACTGTTCTGGAAAATTTAAAAGATACTCTGGTGGCGGAAAATGGTGAAGTTCCCGTATGCCTTTTCTTTAAAAAAGACAAAAAGATGCTGATGCTTCAGGAGGAATACTGGGTGCGTGATGATCCTGTTTGTCGTAAGCGCCTGGAAAACCTGCTCGGACCGGGAACTGTTATCGAACAGGCAGGATCCGGATAACCGGAACAACCGGTAAGGATGTGAAGACAATGGCACCCAAAATTGCAGTATTAACCAGTGGCGGTGATGCCCCCGGCATGAATCCGGCTATCCGGGCGGTTGTGCGCAGGGGACTGAGTAAAGGTTACCGGGTAGTTGGAATTCAAAGAGGTTACGCCGGCCTGTTAAGCAAACAGTTCACGGAACTGGAAATTGGTTCGGTAGCCGACATTATACACCGGGGGGGCACAATGCTGTTAACGGCAAGGGCTCCGGGAATGTTTCAGCCTGAAAATCAGGATCAGGCCGCGGATAACCTGAAAGCGGAAGATATTGAAGGACTGGTGATTATCGGCGGCGGAGGTTCATTTCGGGGCGCAATAACTTTGGAGGAAAGAGGAATTAAAACGATATGTATTCCGGGAACGATCGACAATGATATAACGGGCACAGAGGTGACCATCGGATTCGATACAGCAGTTAACACGATCCTGTCGGCTGTTAACAAGCTCAGGGATACTGCTACATCGCATGAACGGATATTTATATTGGAAGTAATGGGCCGGGATTACGGTTACCTGGCTCTGGCAGCCGGGTTGGCCTGTGGAGCGGAGTCAATTATCGTGCCTGAAATAGAATATGATCTCGATGAAGTGAGCGGCAGATTGCTGCGTGGAATAAACCGTCAAAAAGCGCACAGCATTATTCTGGTAGCTGAAGGAGCAGCCGACGTCTACGAGATAAAGAAGGAAATTCGCGATCGAATTGATGCCGAAATCAGGGTGACAGTTTTGGGGCATATTCAGCGCGGCGGCAGCCCGAGCGCAGTGGATCGTCTTTTGGGCAGCCGCATGGGCGCGGCGGCAGTTGATTTGCTTCAGGAAGGTAAAAGCGCTCTATTTACAGCAATCCGGGAAGAAAAAATTAAGGCCCTTCCCGTAAAGGATTGTTTTGATGCAGCCAGCCCTTTTCCGGAAGATCTCTATCATCTGGCCCATGATTTGTCGCAATAGAAAGTGAAACCCTGATTCAGGGTTTGATCCAGTCAGGGTGAAGATTTACAAGCTAACTGCTACATGATTACCTGCTGTTACGGTTCATTTAGCGTTTCAGAGAATTCCGGAACCCTGGTCAATAGGAGGTTGAATACAGTGAGAAGAACAAAAATTGTTTGCACTATTGGACCCAGCATTGATACTGAAGAGAGGATCGCCAGCCTGATCGAAGCGGGTATGGATGTGGCCAGATTAAACCTGTCCCACGGCACCAGTGAAGATCACCTCCGGCGTCTTAACCTGATCCGGAAAGTAAGTTCCGAAATGAAGAGGAACGTGGGATTTATGTTCGATACGCGGGGGCCGGAAGTAAGGACAGGCGACCTGGACGAGGACTATGTGGTTCTCGAAGACGGCCAGGAATTTGTGTTGACAACCGAGACTGTCGCCGGGAATAACCGGAAGGTTTCGGTCACTTACACCGAACTTCACCGCGATCTAAAACCGGGAGACTCCATTTTAATCGATGACGGCCTGATCAGCCTGGAGGTAGTGGAAATTGCAGGCCGGGAAATTAAGTGCCGCGTTTTACACGGTGGCAAACTCCGCAGTTATAAGGGTTTAAATACCCCGGAGACCAGGATAAATTTACCCGCTATCGGTGAAGAGGATAGCGAAGATATACATACGGCGCTTGAAAATGATATCGACTTCCTGGCAGCTTCCTTTACCCGCGGTTATGAAGATATCCTCGAAATTAGACGACTGGTTGAAAAAAGCAGCGGCAGTATTATGATCCTGGCTAAAATTGAGAGCAGGGAAGGCGTTAAGAACTATGATGAAATCCTTGAAGTATCCGACGGAATTATGGTGGCCCGGGGAGACCTCGGGGTTGAAATCCCACCGGAGGAGGTGCCGCTGCTGCAAAAACAGTTTATAAAAAAATGCAACATGGTTGGCAAGCCGGTGATCACTGCCACCCAGATGCTCGACAGCATGATTCGTAATCCCCGGCCAACAAGGGCTGAAGCCAGTGACGTGGCCAATGCTATCTTCGATGGGACAGATGCGGTTATGCTCTCCGGGGAAACCGCAATAGGCCGTTTTCCAATCGAATCGGTCAAGACAATGAGCAGAATTGCCGAACGAACGGAAGAAGGGCTCGATTACAAGAAAATTATGGAAGAATTAAGCCCGACGATGCGAAAGACTGTAACCGATGCAATCAGTTACAGCACCTGCCATATCTCCTATGAATTAAATGCCAATGCAATAATAACAGCAACGCATTCGGGACATACTGCCCGGATGGTTTCAAAATATAAACCGCGGGCGCCGATTGTCGCTGTCGCTTCACGACGGGAAGTAGCTTCACAGCTGACCCTGACCTGGGGCGTCAATGCCATAATATGTAAACCTGCCAAATCAACCGACGATATGTTTCATAATGCAATCCAGGTTTCGCTTAAAGAAGGCTTGATAAAAGACGGTAACCTGGTGGTAATTACAGCAGGGGTACCTGTGGGAATATCCGGAACAACAAACCTGTTAAGGGTTGAAACAGTGGGGGAGGTAATCGTGAAAGGGACCGGTGTTGGTAAATCGGCTGTAAGCGGTACTGCTTTTGTAGTCACCCGTGAGAGTGACCTCGATCAATTTAAGGAAGGCCAGATCATGATTACAAGTTCGACTGACAGCAGCTACCTGCCGTTCATTAAAAAAGCGGCGGCCCTGGTTACAGAAGAAGGAGGACTGACTTCTCACGGGGCTATTGTAGCCATAAACCTGGGCAAACCGGCAATAGTCGGTGTGGACGAAGCGGTGGAAAAGATCAAAACTGGTGAAACGGTTACGATTGATGCCATCAGGGGCCTGATCTACCGCGGCGAGGCAAATGTACTCTAAGTCTGTCATGATCAAAAAATGCTGTAAATATTAATTGGGAGATAAGAATCCTTGAAAACGAATGAAACGGTGATCAGGGTTCGCTATGGTGAAACCGACCAGATGGGCGTCGCCTACCATGCCAATTACCTGGCCTGGTTTGAGATTGGCCGGACTGAGTTAATGAGAAGCATCGGTCTGCCCTATATCGAATTTGAAAAAAACAAGCTCTTTTTGCCGGTGCTCAAAGCATTCTGTGAATACAAGCATGCAGCCCGCTATGACGATCAACTGACGGTAAACACCAGGCTGGAAAGCCTGCAAAATGTGCGCCTGACCTATAATTACGAAATTCACCGCGACGGCAAGCTGGTAGCCAGGGGTTATACTGAACACGCATTTATCAATGACAGGGGCCGTCCGATTGTTCTTAAAAAAACCAGTCCTTTTCTATGGGCCAGGTTATGTCAGGCCCTGGGATATCATGGTGAGTAAAGTGAGGTGCGAAGATGGGATATGAAAAAGAAAAAATTGGTATTGTTTATGATTCTGATTACCTGATCCATACCCAGGGCCAGCATCCGGAGCGAAAAGAGAGGCTGGAGCATATCATCGCCGGCCTGGAGCAAGACAGCCTGATGGATCAAGTCGAGATGCTCAGGCCCAAACCGGCAGATCCGGGAGAAATAGCCCTGATCCACGATCGGGACTATATCCGTTCGATAGATGAAGCCTGCCGCTCGGGAAAAAAGTTTTTGGATCTGGATACATATATTGTCCCGGAATCTTACCGGGTTGCCCTTCTGTCCGCCGGTGGTGTCCTGACCGGCCTGGAAAAAGTTATGGCTGGATCTCCACGAAAAGTATTTTCCCTTAACCGCCCTCCCGGTCATCATGCCGAACGCAGCAG
>SKPH01000048.1 GCA_007119615.1 Syntrophomonadaceae bacterium
ATGGTACAATTCTCGGGCCGGGTCCGGAAAGCGCCGTAGCTCTTTTCGGGCCTAACTTTGAAGCAATGACTTTGTTTGCCCAGCCGCCGGGAGCGTTTATTGCTCTTGGCTTACTGCTGGCGATTTTTAATATGCTTATGAAGCGCTTTAACATTTAAAAAGGGGATATCCGGATTTTTCGGCTATTACCCGGGCAGGAGGATATTATGGAAACTCTGCTTCCAATTCTATTTATCTACATTTTCATAGATAACTTTGTTTTGCACCGTTTTTTCGGGATCTGCCCCTTTCTTGGCGTGTCCCGGAGAATGGAGACTGCTATCGGGATGAGTATGGCGGTAATATTTGTTATGACCATGGCCACCCTGGTAACGTGGCTGCTGCATACCTATGTGCTCATTCCCTTTAACCTTACCTACCTGCAGATTGTGACTTTTATCCTGGTTATAGCCTCGCTGGTCCAACTGGTTGAGATAGTCCTGCGTAAAATAAGCCCCACCTTATACCAGGGGTTGGGGATATTTTTACCGTTGATTACTACGAACTGTGCCGTAATGGCGGTTGCCCTGCTTGCGGTTCGCCAGGAATTTAACTTGCTTCAGGCAATTGTTTTTGCCATAGCGGCATCGCTGGGTTTTTCCCTGGCCCTGGTTATCATGGCGGGGATACGGGAAAGACTTGAATTGGCTGAAATGCCTGGCATACTGGAAGGTTCGGCTGTGACCCTGATTACTGCAGGAATTTTATCCATGGCTTTTCTCGGTTTTCAGGGCATGCTCACATTATAAAGTATTGTTGATGGAACACAGACCTAAATCTTTGTGAGGTGAATTATAGCGTGTTAATCTACCCTATCGCTGCTCTCGGTTTAATTGGACTTATTTTTGGGCTGATTTTAGCTACTGCGGCAAAAATATTTGCTGTAGAAACAGATCCAAAGATTGAAGAAATTAAGAATATAGTGCCTGGCGCCAACTGCGGCGCCTGTGGTTATGCCGGCTGCGCAAAATTTGCCGAAGCCGTAGTTCACGGGGATGTTGAACCCGGAGGGTGCATTCCCGGCGGTGAAGATGTGACGAATGAAATTGGCAGGGTTTTGGGAATAGAGGTGTCGGGTGAGGCCTCTCCGATCGCAACCGTTTTCTGTATTGGTGATATTTACAAGACTACAGACCGTTTTATCTATGATGGAGTTAAAGATTGCGCCATCTCTGAGCGGATGTATGGAGGGCATAAAGGCTGCGCTTACGGGTGCCTCGGTTTCGGCAACTGCGCCCGGGTTTGTCCCTTTGATGCAATCCGGATGGGTACTCACGGCCTGCCGATTATTGATGTTGAAAAATGTACCGGATGCGGGCTCTGCGTTAAAGAGTGCCCGCGGGATTTGATTCAACTGCTGCCTCCGGGCAATAACGGGCATTTAGCTCTCTGTACTTCCCAGGATCGGGGTAAAGCAGTTTCAAAGGTATGTGAAGTAGGCTGCATTGCCTGTAAGGCCTGTGTTAAAGCATGCCCGATAAATGCGATCGAGATGGAGGGAAAGCTGGCTGTGATCAATCTGGAAAAATGTGATGACTGCGGAGACTGCTTCGAAGCATGTCCGCCGGTTACAATACACCCGCGCTCAGCAATCCCCTCAGAAAAAGAAGCGGAAGAAGCCGCCGCAGCACCTAAAGAAGTTTCCGAGTCGGCTTAATCCGGGGTTTACGTGATTGATTTTATATGATGCTGATTTTCTGAATACTGGCTTCAATTCTAACGGCCGGAGCAGCTGATATAATGAAGAATCACTGGCTTAACTACATCGGTGTTACATTAATATTATTTCTATTTTGGGTAGCCGTCAGTGGCTCCCTCCAGTGGTCGCAGCTTGTAGTTGGCTTAGCAGCGGCCGCTTTTGTTACGTATTTTAATCGGACCATGTTAATTACCATCAAGGAAAGACCCGCTGTGAATTTACGGACAATCACCTGGCTTGTAGGATACTTTTTTAAACTGCTCTTCGACATAGTGATCGCCAATTTTCAGGTGGCCTGGCTGGTACTGCACCCAAAAATGCCTATCGAACCGAACATGGTCAAACTGGAAGTAGATATTGAAAAGATTGCCAGCAGGGTATTGCTGGCCAACTCAATTACACTTACCCCGGGCACATTATCAGTACTGACCGATGAGAAAAAATTCCTGGTCCATGCCCTGACCATTAAAAGCGGCGAAGCTCTAAAGAGTTGGCCTCTGATCAAGAGGCTTAAACAGATGGAGGTGGATCGGCCCTGAATACCTCGCAGATTCTCGATTTTTCCTACAGCCTGGGAGCGGTCCTGGTAATGCTGATGATTTTTTTATCGCTGATCAGAGCTTTGATCGGACCGAGTGCGCCCGACAGGGTGGCTGCGATTAATATTATCGGGACTAAAACTTTGATTATAATTACATTAATTGCCCGGATCTACGGGCAGGTATATTTTTTGGATATTGCGATGATCTATGCATTAATGAGTTTTATAACTACCATTGGCGTAGCCAAGTATCTTGAGAAAGGGGCTCTCGACTGATCGCTGCCTGGCTGGAAGTAACCATCGATTTGATTTCGATTATCACCCTGTTCGGGGGGCTCTTTTTTCTCTTCGTCGGTGCTCTGGGTCTGCTTCGCCTGCCGGATGTTTATAACAGGCTGCATGCTACCACCAAGTGTGATACTCTGGGCGCCGGTCTGGTTCTTTTCTCGCTGGCGTTGCAAAGCAATCTTACAGTAAGCATCAGGTTAACACTATTGATTATCTTTATCCTGATTACAAACCCGACTGCCGCTCACCTGATAGCAAGGGCCGCATTTAAAAGCGGAATCGTACCTATTGAGAAGCGGAGGGTGTCCGATGAATGAAGTCCTAAATGTACTTCTGCTGTTGTTCTTAATCGTTTGTGCGATTGGCGTCGCTTATATCCGTGACCTGTTAAGCGCTGTTATCCTCTTTTCTTCCTTCGGCCTGATTATGGCAATTATCTGGCAGCAGCTCAGCGCCCCTGATGTAGCCATGGTTGAAGCTGCGCTGGGTACCGGCGTCGCCGCCCTGTTGATGATTGCCGCTATCAGCAAAACTAAAAGGGCGGAATAACTTTATGGGGGGACCGGACCGATGATCTATTTTTTAGCGGTTATTATATTTATTATCCTGACCCTGTTTCTCAGGTTTGTTATTGGTATTGAGCCCAGGACTATTGTGATTTTTTATCTCCTTGGGCTCATTATATTTTTCTTCAGTTTCACCGTTGCTGAAATGCCTGCTTTTGGCAGCCCGGATAATCCCACCTTCAATGAGGTGCCGCAGCGCTACCTGGAGTCCGGTGTAAGTGAAACCGGAGCGGTAAATATCGTCAGCAGCGTAATCATCGATTACCGTGCTTTTGATACCCTGGGTGAGGCAACAGTATTATTCGTGGCGATTGCCGCAGTTATTGCCACTATCAAGGCGCACTGAGCGAAGAGGGGGGGGAACTGCCATCGAAGACCAAATTGTACGCATAACCAGCCGCCTGGTGGCTCCATTTATCCAGGTATACGGTATTTATGTTATTCTGCACGGGCATCTTTCTCCGGGTGGCAGTTTTTCCGGCGGCGCTATTTTCGGCGCCAGCCTGGTGCTGGTAGCGCTCTCCTTTAACCTTGAAACTGGTGCAAAGCAAATTTCGCACCAGCTGGCATCAGGGCTTGAGAGCGGAGGCGCGTTTGGTTTTATCCTGACCGGCCTGATTGCTATAGCGATTGGAGGGAACTTCCTTGCCAACAGGGCTGCAGGTTTTCCCATGGGACAGGCCGGGGAACTTTTCAGCGCAGGGGCGATATTGATCATCACGGTTTTTGTCGGGATTAAAGTAGCGAGCACTATCGTCACACTTTTTTATACTATTATTGAGGGAGAGGAATAGGGTGGAAATATTAACCGGTATTATCGATAATTATTACTACATGGTGGCGATCATCTTATTTGTCATCGGCATGTATACCATGCTTACGCATGCCAATATGATCAAGAAAGTCATCGCCATGAATATTATGGACACCTCGGTATTCCTCCTATTTGTTGCTATCGGTTACACCCATGGAGCTCAGGCCCCGATCATCAAGGAGGGCGCTGATATTATCTATGTCAACCCCCTGCCGGGAGCGCTTATGCTTACAGGGATCGTGGTCGCGGTAAGTGTTACGGCTTATGCATTAAGCCTGGTTGTAAAGATATATCGTTTTTATGAGACATGCGACTATGATGAAATTTGCGAGATAAGGAGCCTGGAATAGTGGGTATAGCTGATCATTTTCCAGCCTTAATAGTGGTGGTTCTATTTGCTGCCGCTTTTCTATCCCCTCTTCTCTACCGCTATGCCGAAAAGATCAGCGCTCCTTTCGTTATCGCCTCGTTGTTGTTATCTCTGTTGATGTCTATTGCACTGCTGGTTCAGGTTCAACAATTTGGGCCTGTATTTTATCATATGGGCGGCTGGCCCCCTCCATGGGGTATTGAATTCAGCGCCGATCCTATACGGGTTTATATCCTGATCGTCGTCACCGCCGTTAGCCTCTGGATATTTCTTTATGCTCTCCGGGATTTAAAACATGAGCTGAAAAAGGAAGTAATTGGCTGGTATTATACCCTCTACTCAATCCTGGTCGGCTCAATGGCCGGAATTGCCTTAACCAACGATCTTTTTAATCTTTTTGTTTTGATGGAAATATGCGCTATCTCGGCCTGTGCGATCATATCGATTAAAGAAGATCGGGAATGTCTCGAAGCCAGTTTCAAGTACTTGATCTTAAGCGCTATGGGCACAGGCTGCTTCCTGCTGGGGGTGGCTATGATTTACATGGCCACAGGTTATCTGAATTACAGTTTTATCCAGGCGGCGCTGGCTGAAGCTATTGTTCATTACCCGCTTAATATTTTTACTGCTGCTGCTCTGTTCATAGTAGCTTTTGGCACCAAGGCTGCGCTTTTCCCCCTGCACGTCTGGCTTCCGGATGCCCATGCCTCCGCCCCGACTCCTTCAAGCGCCATGCTTTCGGGCCTGGTGATCAAAATATACGCTTTTGCTCTTTTCCTGATGTTTTACCATGTCTTTCCCCGGGGTATGCTGACCACCATTCCCCTGAACGAAATCATATTGTGGATGGCAGCCCTGGGAACGATGTTTGGATCTGTTTATGCCATGATCCAGACTGATTTGAAAAAGATGCTCGCTTTTTCAAGCATCGGACAAATCAGCTATATTTTTATGGGAATAGGTTTTCATCATGATCTGGCCCTGGTCGGCGCTTTTTATCATATTATGGTTCATGCTATAACAAAAGCGCTGCTTTTTATGACAGCCGGTGTTATCATTTATTCAACAGGCGTCAGAAAGATTAGCGATTTAGCGGGTATAGGCCGAATACTACCTCTGACGATGCTGGCTTTTACTATCGGCAGCGCTTCTATGGTAGGCATTCCCGGTACCGGTGGTTTAATCAGTAAGTGGTATTTGGCTCTAAGCGCCCTTGAAATCGGACGGCCATTATTTGTCCTGGTCATACTGGCCAGCAGCCTTCTGAATGCAATCTACTATATGCCCATAGTTATTAATGCATTTATGCACCAGGAAGACTTTATACACGAAGTCAGACCTGTTCCCCGATACATGTTGGCCTCACTTATTGTTGGAATGTTTTTTGTAATTGTCACCGGTTTTTTCTCCAGGCCGGTCGTTACACTGCTGGAACAGGCTGCAATCTTGCTTTTTTAGATTAGAAAAAAAGGATTGCCTTCATGGTTCGTTGAAATATTCCGGGAACAGCATCTGTAATATACTCTTTAACTCAGTTATACTAGGCTGGATAGAAATCTGGAGGTGGTTGTACTGGGCAGTTCAACGGTCATCGCAATTGTAATATTTATTGTGGCATTTCCAATCCTAATGACTCCAGTTATAATGTTCTCCTGCAGAGCATCGGAGCAACTTCGTAACTTCCTGGCCCTGGCTGTTTCGGCAATTACTTTTTTAGCAATCCTACCTCTTTATCCTTTTGTCCGCGGCGGAGGGGTTATTCAGTATACCCTTTTCGAGGTCCTTCCAAACCTTGAGGTTTCGCTGCGCCTTGATCTCCTGAGTTTTGGCCTGGCAGCGCTGGCGGCGCTGATCTGGCTTCTCTGTACAATCTATTCGATTGATTATATGGCTAAAGAACATGCCTGCAGCCGCTATTATCCGGTTCTGATTTTTACCCTGGGAAGTTGTCTCGGCATCTTTTTTGCAGGAGATCTTTTTAGCCTCTTTATCTTTTTCGAATTGATGTCGCTGATTGCTTATATCCTCGTTATCCATGAAGAGACGGAAGAAGCTTTAAAGGCGGGTTATAAATACCTGGTTATGACCATTATCGGTGGTCTGGCTTTATTTTTCGGGATGATCATAGTCTTTGAACTGGGTGGAACGGTTTCGCTTGGCGTTGGAACAATAATAGAAGAGAGCTCATTACTGGCTCTTCTGGCCTTTATCTGTTTTCTGATCGGTTTCGGAATGAAAGCGGGAATGTTTCCGCTCCATGTCTGGCTGCCCGATGCTCACCCCGTAGCTCCTTCACCAGCCAGCGCTTTGCTTTCAGGTGTAATGTTAAAAACCGGAGCTTATGGTCTGCTGCGGGTTATTTTTCATGTATTTTCACCGGATTTGCTGCAGAGCAGCGGTTGGGATACTATTTTAGGGGTATTGGCTGTAATTACTATTTTACTCGGATCGGCAGTTGCCCTGACTCAAACCGATATTAAACGGCGGCTTGCCTATTCCAGTATCGGCCAGCTGGGGTATGTTCTGCTTGGCTTAAGCATTCTTAACAACAATGCCATCACAGGAGCGATTTTTCATATTTTCAGCCATGCCTTTATGAAGAGTATCCTCTTCCTTGCTGCCGGTGCGATAATCTGGAATACCGGTAAACGCCAGATTGAAGATTTGAAAGGTATCGGCAGGCAAATGCCCGTAACCATGGGCTGTTTCTCAATAGCAGCCCTGGCTATGATCGGTATTCCTCCTTTAAATGGTTTTTTGAGCAAATGGACCCTGGCCCTGGGTGCCCTCGATGCAAATGCAGTTATATATGTCCTGGTTTTACTAATTAGCAGTCTTCTTAATGCCCTCTATTATCTGCCCATTATTATTCCGGCTTTTTTTGACCTGCCCGGTGATATGAATCATGACGAACACGATGAGCACCATGAAATTAAATTTGAAATCCAGGAAGCAACGCCGCGTATGCTATCTGTTATGATTGTATTAGCCCTGTTTACCTTTGTATTCGGCCTGACACCAAACAATATCGTTTATGCCCTATCACGCCTGACCGCAGCGTTTTTACTGCTGGGAGGGGGCTTTTAGTTGTTTGCCGCCGCCCCGGACTTTGTTATTGAAGCAGGATCTCATCACTATTCCAGCATCCCATTGTGGATAACCCTGGTACCGATGCTGGCCGGTATCGGAATCTATCTTCTAAAAGATTTATGGGAAACTGCACGCAAAGTGTGTACCCTGGTTACCTCTTTTGCAGCCCTGGTTGGTGTAATTCTGCTTTTCCCATTTGCCCTGACCGGTACTGTTAACTATGATTTGATAGATTTCATGCAGATGGGCCTTTTTTTTGAGGTTGACTTGATCGGGTGGATCTTCGCTTTTCTAATTACCACGGTCTGGTTTCTGGCTACGCTTTTTTCATTTGCCTACATGGATCTGGAACATAACCGGCGCCGTTATTACAGCTTCTTCACATTTACTCTCGGGGCCACGCTCGGTGTAGTCCTGGCCGGTGATTTCTTCACCCTTTTTCTATTCTTTGAACTGATGACTTTAAGCTCTTTTGTCCTGGTCATTCATGAGCAGGATGTCGAATCAATGAGAGCCGGCATACTCTACCTCTACCTGGGTATTTTCGGCGGATTATCTTTGCTTTTTGCCATTCTCATGCTTTTCGGCGCTACGGGATCAGTAGAGATAGTTCCGGCGCTCGAACTATTGGGTGGACAGCGCACGGCAATATATGTCTTCTTCCTGATCGGATTTGGAATTAAGGCCGGGTTGGTACCCCTGCATATCTGGCTGCCCCAGGCTCATCCCGTGGCTCCCTCTCCGGCCAGCGCCCTGCTTTCGGGAATTTTGATTAAAAGTGGAGCCTACGGCATTTTAAGGGTTACACTAATTCTCTTTTCTTCGCCGGATCAGGCAGGAGCTGCTGATATATCCTATCTCTTCATAATTGGTAATGCCTTAATGTGGATCGGTATTGTAACCATGCTGGCCGGTGCAGTTATGGCGCTTTTACAGAGTAATATGAAAAGAATTCTTGCTTACAGCAGTGTCAGCCAGATCGGCTATATCGCTACCGCGCTCGGTGTGGCAACTTTTCTTGGTATCGAGGGAGGGATGGGCTTTGCCGGTGCTGTCTACCATGTAATCAACCATGCTTTTTTCAAAGCCGGTTTGTTCATGATGGTCGGGACTGTATATATGTATACCCACGAGCTGGAAATTTTCCGCCTGGGTGGAATGCTTAAGAAAATGCCGCTTGTGGCGATAACCTTTTTAGTAGCCGCTTTTGGCATCGCCGGTATTCCCGGCTTCAACGGTTATCCCAGTAAAACCCTGATTCACGATTCTCTATTGATTGCCTACAGGGACTATGGCCTTTTTAGCCTTGATCTGGCAGAAAAAATTTTCGTTTTAACCAGCGCCCTGACAATCTGCTACTTCATCAAACTCTTTCGCAGAGTATTCCTCGGACCTGTGCCTGAAAAACTGGATGTAAGCTACCACCTTCCCCTGTCGGTTAAGGCAGTACTCAGCAGTTTTGCCCTGGTTATTATCGGGATTGGTCTTTTTCCGAACCTGATCCTGGAGCGGGTTCTCGTTCCGGCTGCAGAAATGTTAAATTATGAGGGGTATGCTATGGATCACCTTTATCATTTCCATTTTTTCGAATGGCACCCCCTGGAAGCGATGCTAATAGTAATTGTACTCGCGGCGGTTATCTATATTCCCGGAGCCTACCGGCGCTGGTTCGACTGGAAGCCTCCATGGTGGCTTAGCGTTTACGCGCTGCTCTACCGTCCAGTTACCCACCGATTAATGGAGGTAACCTGCAGGGCCGGGGTATTTGTTGACTCCTCCGTTGATACAGCTTACAATCGATCAGGTAGCGCAGCCAAAACCTGGTGCACCTATGTAGGCAGCCTCGATTCAAAACTGGACGACTTGTATGAAAAATCCGGTAAAACGGCCCGTAAACTGGCCGATCGTTCGACAGACATGGATTCAAAATTAGATCAGTTTTATGAAAAATCCGGCGATATGGCCCGTAAACTGGCCGACCGTTCGACAGACATGGATTCTGCATTGAATGAAGCCTACCGGAAAACCGGTGAAGCGGCCAAGAAATTGGCTGAACAGACATCTGATGCCGACCGGAAACTTGACAATGTATATAACAAAGCCGGTCAAAAAGCCAGGAGCCAGATGGAAAAAAGACTTTCCGAAAAGAAGGATAGATCGGAAGGATTTGATCCGGTAAAATGGACGACAAAAAATTTAAGCTTTGATACTTTACTCCTTTTCCTTGTGCTCGGCATTGTCTTATTTGTTATATTCTATTATGGACGTACGAATTAAAGGAGCGCTGTTGACAGAGTATAATATTTATACTTCAGATAAAAAAAGATCTGAAAAACTTAACTTCATAAAACCGCGCTACCTGGTCCCGGTTTTATTATTGCTGGCAGTTGTTGGTCTCTTAATTTTCCAGGGAAAATCTTCAGAAGAACTGCATCAATTTTTCCTGGTATCTATGGATACTTCAGTTGAGCTGCGCTTTACCGGCAGCAGTAAAACCGCAGCAGAAATTGAAGAAAAAGTTTTCTCTGAAATTGAGCGGCTCGAAAAACTTTTCAGCCGCAGTGTTGGGACCAGCGATGTAAACGCGATCAATAATTCAGCCGGGTTAGAACCTGTGCCTGTTAGTGAGGAAGTATTTAATCTTACATTAAAAGCTGTAGACTTTGCCCGTTTGAGTGGTGGAGCATTTGATCCGACAATTGCTCCCTTAATTGATCTCTGGGGTTTTTTTAGCCGGAATTACCGGGTGCCTGCAGAAAGCGAACTTGAAGACTGCCTTCAAGTGGTTAATTATAGGCGGATCGAACTTGACGAAACTCAATCAACGGTCTACCTTCCCGATGATAAGATGACCCTGGAACTTGGTGGGATAGCCAAGGGTTTCATTGTAGACCGGGCCCTGCAGGTTCTTATGGATGCAGGTGTGAAGCATGCGTTTATTAATGCCGGAGGCGACATCGGCTTACTGGGAGATAAACCTGATGGCAACCCGTGGAGAATTGGGGTGCGCCATCCCCGGAAAGAAAATAGTATCGTTGCAATAATAACTGCTTCCGGCGGCGCCGTGGTGACTTCAGGGGACTATCAACGCTTCTTTGAGGATAAAGGAGTCATGTATCACCATATTCTTGATCCTGAAACCGGGATGCCTGCCTCAGAGTTGGCCAGTGTAACGATAGTGGCCGGAACGGTAACCGAAGCGGATGCCCTGTCTACAGCAGTTTTTGTCCTCGGCCCGGTTAAGGGGCTGGCATTAATTGAAGAACTGCCCGGTGTCGAGGGTATCTTAATTACCAGTGATCTTGCTATCATGGTTTCTACAGGTCTTGATGCTAGAGTAGAACTGCATCCATAAACACGTTCTGATTGAAAGGAATCATTAAATGCAGCAATCAGGTATTCGGTTACGGAACCGATTAAACTATTTGACCTATCTCGCTGTTCTAATCACCTTTGCCGTGGTTATTCATACTGTTGAAGCAGCGCTGCCCCTGCCGATGCCAGTTCCCGGGGTAAGACTCGGATTGGCAAATATCATAACGCTATTAACCCTGATCATGTTCGGTCTCCGCAGCGGCCTGCTCATCGCCATCGTACGTTCTATTCTGGGTTCTTTGTTTGTAGGAGGACTTTTCGGTTTCGGTTTTTGGCTTAGTATAACTGCCGGAATTACCAGTTGTCTGGCCATGGCCCTAATTCTTTTATTGGAGAAAAAAGGGCTTGTCAGCCTGATATCGGTCAGTGTCCTCGGTGCCGCTATTCACAACCTGACTCAGCTTGGACTTGCCAGCCTGATTATCGCTAATCCTGATCTGCTGATTGGCTATTACCCCCTCCTGCTCCTGCTATCCGTTCCCACAGGGATATTTACAGGAATTACCGCTAATTTTCTCGAAGGGGTGACCAGGCGGATGTTTGAAAAAAGCAGTGCGGGACCTGTGCGATGAAGCTGATTCTCGCTTCTGCATCTCCGCGGCGGGCTGAGCTTTTGCGGCAGGCCGGCATGGATTTTGAAATAATTGTTCCCGATCTGGCAGAAGAAAATTTCAGCAATCTGCCACCCCGGGAAATGGTAGCCCGCCTATCCCTGGAAAAAGCTCTTGCGGTATCCAGCCGTCTGAAGGAGGGGTACATAATTGCTGCTGATACAATTGTTTTTCACCGGGGAATAAAATTGGGGAAGCCGGTGGACCTGGCAGACGCGAGACGTATGCTCAGCCTTTTGAGTGGAGAGCAGCATACTGTATTAACCGGATTGACTTTGCTCGATGCTGTTTCCGGTAAATATGAAAGCGGAATTACAACAACCGTGGTATGGATGAAACGGTTGAATGCAAATGAACTTGATGCCTACATTTCCACCGGTGAACCAATGGATAAGGCCGGCGCTTATGGAATACAGGGCAGGGCGGGCCTGTATGTGGAAAAGATTGAGGGTTGCTACTTTAATGTAGTGGGGCTGCCTTTAAGCCTGCTTTACGACTTAATGCAGCGGATGAAGATTAGAATTTAACGCATTGCCGGTTTTGTCAAACGCATCTTTGAACAAACATGAAGTGAGCAGTTGGAGTAATTGTTGATTTGATGGTTTGATTTCTCCGTCTTTGCCTTACCCGGCTTCTGACTTCCAACATCTGACTTCTAGAATACTGAAAGGATGGCGATTATGAAGGATGATTCAATAATGATTCGTGATTTACCGCTTGAGGAAAGGCCGCGGGAAAAATTAAAAAATCTCGGAGCGGGTGTTCTTTCCAATGCGGAGCTGCTGGCAATCCTGATTCGTTCGGGCAGCAGGGATGAGTCGGCAATACAGGTGGCGACCAGAATACTTGTCCGGGGAGGCGGTCTGAGGAATTTACCCGGACTCTCTCTGGAGGAGCTTCAGGAGAACAAGGGGATTGGTCCCGACAAGGCGGCGATGATCAAAGCCGCTCTTGAGTTGGGTTCCAGGCTGGCTACCACTCTTCCTGAAAGAAGCGGCAGTATAACTACCCCTAAACAGGCTGCCGATCTCTTTATGGAAGATCTGCGGTACAAGAAAAAAGAGTATTTCAAGATCCTGCTACTAAACACCAAAAACCATGTTATTTCCAAAGAAGAAATATCAGTTGGCAGCCTCAGCGCATCGATTGTTCATCCCCGTGAAATATTTAATATTCCGATGCGAAAAAGCGCTGCATCAGTAATTTTGATCCATAACCACCCCAGTGGCGATCCGGCTCCGAGCCGGGAAGATCTGGAGGTTACCAGGCGGCTGGTGGATGGCGGCAATCTTCTGGGAGTAACGGTACGTGATCATATCATTATCGGGGATGGCCGGTTTTTCAGCTTCAGGGAACAGGGCTTGATCTAGGAGACTCTTATCAAAGCAGGAATTATATGGTATCATAGAGACGTAAAAAAATATCTGGAATATACTGATAAGTGAAAATGGTTTTTATACTGAAAGTGTTTTTAGTTTATATCGAATAGATCAAAACATTAATATTAAATATAATATTTGATTAAAATTTAAATAATGATGGTGAACTGGATGCCGATCGATAAAGATATAATTAGTGATCTGCTTTCCCGGGTTCAGAAACCGGCTCGCTACCTGGGCAACGAATGGAACTCCTGCCTGAAAGATCATGATCGGGTTGCGGTGCGAGCGGTTTTTGCCTTTCCCGATCTCTATGAGGTCGGGATGTCAAACCAGGGCTTAAAAATTCTTTATGAATGTGTAAACAGCAGGTCCGACCTGCTAATGGAGCGTGTTTTTGCTCCGGCTGCAGATATGGAAGATTTAATGCGTGAAAATGATCTGCCCCTTTTTGCTCTTGAAAGCCAAGAGGCGCTTAAAGACTTTGATGTAATTGGTTTTTCCCTCCAATACGAATTGAGCTATACAAATGTCCTCAATATGCTTGATCTGGCAAAGATCCCCCTTTACAGCAGCGAGCGCAGCGAAAGTGATCCCCTGGTAATCGGTGGTGGGCCATGTACATTTAATCCTGAGCCTCTGGCTCCTTTTTTTGATTTTTTTATTCTGGGTGAAGCTGAAGAGTTTTTACCGGACCTGCTTGCAGAACTGGGTGCCCTCAAAGGCCGGTGTTTAAACCGTAACGAAATATTGTCCGCCATTTCGGACCTGGAGAGCATTTATGTTCCGTCACTTTACAGGCCGCTGTACAGGGATGGTGTGCTTTGTGGAATGGAAAAGCTTGATTCCCGGCCTTCTGACGTAATTCGGAAACGGACGGTTAAAGATCTCGACTGCGCTCCATATCCAACCTCTCCTATCGTTTCATATATCCAAACTGTTCACGATAGGGCTGTAATCGAGTTGTTCCGCGGCTGCGGGAAGGGCTGCCGTTTCTGTCAGGCAGGATTCATATTCCGACCGGTCCGCAGTCGCAGTCGAAAAAATATTCTCGAAACTGCTGAAGCAATTATTGCAGCTACAGGCTATGACGAGATATCGTTATCTTCGCTGAGCAGTACCGATTATGCGCAAATCGAGACTCTGATCAGTGAAATGAACGAAGTATTTGAAGAAAGTAAAGTTAAATGCAGCCTGCCCTCGCTGCGTCTCGACTCTTACTCGGTAAAGCTGGCCGAGCAGCTGCACCAGGGAAGGCGCAGCAGCCTGACCTTCGCTCCCGAAGCGGCAACTGAACGTTTGCGGAAGGTAATCGGGAAAAATATTTCTGAAGAAGACATATTTAAAGCTTTAAGCGATGCTGTAGCGGCCGGATGGCAGGGTTTCAAACTATACTTTATGATTGGTCTGCCCACAGAAAAAGATGCCGATGTGGAGGCGATTCTTACCCTATGCCGGAAAATCCGGCAGCATTTCAAACTAAAAACCGGACGTAGTCTGAAGATTGTGGTTAGCGTTTCCACCTTTATCCCGAAGCCGCATACACCTTTCCAGTGGGAACCGCAGTTGGAGCTCTCGGAGGTTGTTAATAGGCAGCAGATTCTGCGAAAAGGCTTCAGAAATATGCCCGGATTTGATTACAGCTGGCATGAACCGGAAGCAAGTTTGCTGGAAGCAGTTTTTGCCCGCGGCGATCGCTTACTGGCTCCTCTGTTGGAAAGAGCCTGGCAGCTGGGATGCCGTTTCGATGGTTGGTCGGAACATTTCTCTTTCGAACGATGGCAGAAAGCTTTTCGGGACCTTAACATCGATGCGGGCAGTTATGCCTACCGTCGGTTCAATTATGACGAGTACCTGCCCTGGGACCATATTGACTGCGGTGTAAGTAAAGAAATGTTTATCCGTGAACACCGGAACGCTCTTATCGATGAATCAACCCGGAGGGGCATATCATGAACCGGATTAGTTTTAGTTTTGCCCGTAAATTGCCTCTTGCTTATATCTCACATTTGGATATGCTGCGTCTTTTTCTGAGAGCTCTGCGCAGGAGCCGGCTGCCGCTGGCGTTTAGTCAGGGTTTTAACCCCCATCCCCGGCTGACCCTTGCCCTGCCTCTTCCGGTTGGGGTTACAGCTTCGGAAGAATATGGCGAAATATATTTTACGGAATTTATTCGGCCGGAGGATTTTATTGGCCGTCTTCGCCCTCAGCTGCCTGAAGCATTAGAGCTTATAGATGCGTATATTGTTCGGCCCGAAGCTCCTTCCCTTGCTTCCCGGATTGAAGCCGCCTTATATCGGGCAATCCTGAAAAACGGTTTTGAGCAAAGATTAACGGCTGAATCTGTCCGTGATGCCCTGGAACGGTTGCTGGCCAGGGAAGAAATTATTATCCAGCGGAAAACGAAAAAGAAAAAGACAGCTTCTACCAATGTACGTCCTTATATAATCGAAGCAGTGGTAAAAAAAGAAGCTGGCAAACCAATGGAATTGAACCTTGTTTTGAAGGCGGGAAGCCAGGGGGGTATTTCTCCCGTATTTTTACTTGAGCAGCTGGAATCAGATCCCGTCTGCACCGGCATATCTGCCCACGATTGGCAGCTGCACAGGGAATCTATTTATGTCAATAACGATGGAATTCTACAGCCTGTGTCCGAAGGGATGTGAATAAACTATGGATAAAAAAATTATTGTTAATTGTGACAACAGGGCTACGCGTGTTGCCCTGTTGGAAAAAGGCAAACTGGTTGAACTTGATATCGAAAGGCCGCTTCAGCATAGAGTAGTTGGAAATCTTTATAAAGGCACAGTAGCAAATGTTTTGCCGGGCATGCAGGCTGCTTTTATCGATATCGGTTTGGAAAAAAATGCTTTCCTTTATGTAGATGATATATTTACAGACTGGGATGACGAGAGTCCACCACCGGCCCGCAGTCCGATTGAGAAGCTTTTACGGGTCGGAGAAGAGATTATGGTCCAGGTTGTAAAAGAACCTTACGGAAGTAAAGGCGCGCGGGTAACCGGACAGATTACCATTCCCGGACGGTACCTGGTACTGGTGCCGGGAGCTGATTATATCGGCGTGTCCAGGCGGATTGAGAGCCAGGCCGAGCGGGATCGGCTGCGGCGCGAAGTGGAAAAACTTAAACCGGAACAGCTTGGATTGATCGTCCGCACCGTGGCGGAGGGAGTGGAATCTGAAGTAATGGAGCAGGACCTGAAATTTTTAGTCCAGCTCTGGAACCGGATCTCAAGTCGTTTCCAGCAAAAAGCTGCCCCGGCGATCCTTTACCAGGATCTTTCACTTACCTGTCGTATTGCCCGCGACCTGTTCGTCGAAGATTTCAGCAGTTTTCTTATTGACAACGAGCATGAATACGACAAGGTGAGGGAAATAGTCGACTATATTTCCCCGCACCTTAAACCGAAAGTTAAGTTATACCAGGAAGCGGAACCAATCTTTGAGCGTTACGGGGTTGAAGCTGAACTTGAAAAAGCCCTGGCCCGTCAGGTATGGTTAAAGAGCGGCGGCTACCTCGTATTTGACGAAGCCGAAGCTTTAACAGTTATAGATGTTAACACCGGCCGCTATATCGGCCGCCGGAACCTGGCCGACACGATACTAAAGACCAACCTGGAAGCAGCCGAAGAAATAGCCCGCCAGGTACGGCTGCGTGATATAGGCGGGATCATTATTGTTGATTTTATTGATATGAGTATCGAAGATCATCGCCGGAAAGTGTTGGATAAGCTAAATGCTTCGATTAAAAACGACCGCACCAAAACATATGTCCTGGGCCTTACCAACCTCGGATTGGTTGAAATGACCAGGAAAAAGGTGAGGCAGGACTTATCTGAATACCTGCAGCAGCCCTGTCCGTACTGCGGTGGTTCGGGAAGAGTGCTTACTCCGCTTGTGATCAGCACCCGCATCGAGAGAGAGTTGAAAAGGCAGCTTCAGGAAGAAAAAAGTAAGGCAGTTTTAGTTGAAATGCACCACGAAGTAGCCGCTATCATTATCGGTAGCGGGGGAGGCAATCTTAAAAAGCTGGAAGACGAACTGGGCCGGCATATCTTTATCAGGGGCAGCGAAGATATACACATTGAACAACATCGTATCGTGGCCCGTGGAAGTCACAAAGAGATCAAAGATCTGGCTCTGCCTGTGAAAGCAGGCGAAGTTCTTGAACTGACTATTGAAGAAGCGCATTCAACCAATCCCAATCACGGCATTGCCCGGATCCAGGGGTTCGTTGTCAATGTAGAGGGGGCGGGCGAAAAAGTCGGCCAGAACATTAAAGTGGAAATCAAGGAAGTAAATCGCACCTTTGCCAGGGCTGTTTTAAAAAAAACATAGTAAAATCCGGGATTTATAACTGTGAAGGTTATTAGCGGTTTTAATCTTTTTATTCACGCTGCTGCTTTTTCAGCAATCTCTATCTGATCGGGTGATTTTGTCCTTCTTGCATGGTGACATTTTCGCAGCATAATTTCCGGGTGACAAATTCTCAGGACTGGTATAAATACATCCTGCTTTGATTGACAAAGGCATGTACGCATGTTAAAATCTGCAATAGACTTATAACCGCGCGAATATGGTTTTAAATGCCCCGCATACCATTGGGCTACCTGATTCGGCGAGTCCTAACGGGGGGTTTGTTTATGTACGCAATAGTTGAAACAGGTGGCAAACAATACCGCGCAGAAGAAGGCAAGACTATCCGTGTGGAAAAGCTGCCTGCAGAAAAAGGTGAAACAGTTAAGTTTGACCGGGTTTTAATGTTTATTGACGGTGAAGAAATGCAGATAGGAAAACCATATCTGGAAGATTTTACTGTTGAAGGCAAAGTTATCGGCACCGGGCGTGGCAAAAAAATCACTGTTTTTAAGTTTAAACGGAAGAAAAATTACCGCCGTAAGCAGGGCCACCGCCAGCCATACAGTGATGTGCTGATTAACAGTCTCGGAAAACAAAAAGACTAACTATACTCGATAATACGGCATGAAAGAGAGGTGTCATAGATGGCTCATAAAAAAGGTGTTGGGAGTTCCCGTAACGGTAGAGACAGCAACGCCAAAAGACTTGGGGTGAAGCGTTACGGCGGACAGCTGGTTAAAGCAGGCAGTATATTGATCAGGCAGCGGGGGACCCGCTTCCATCCCGGACTTAATGTCGGAAAAGGCAGAGACGATACCCTGTTTGCTACGGTAAACGGCCGCGTTGTTTTCGAATATAATAATCGTGCTAAAAAGCAGGTTAGTGTTTATCCGGAAGATGTTGCAGCAATTAATTAGTACTTCGCGGTCTGGGTTTTCGAACCCGGACCGTTGTTTTTATAACTTCTAATAACGACAGCGCTGCAGGTGATCGTGGGCTTATGTTCGTAGATGAATTAGAGCTTTTGGTACGCGGGGGCCGTGGTGGCAACGGTGTGGTTTCTTTCCGTCGGGAAAAGTATGTTCCCAAAGGAGGACCTGACGGAGGCGACGGTGGTAACGGTGGAAGTGTATACCTGTGGGCTGATTCTACCAAACACAGTTTTCTTGATCTGCGTTATCGGCACGTTCTTAAAGCGGCCGATGGCGGTTACGGTCGGAGTAAGAACCGGCACGGAGCCGCAGGCGCAGATTTACTCGTTCCCGTGCCCCTGGGCACTATTGTCCGTGATCACAGCCAAAATGTTATTGCAGATCTAACTGTCCCCGGTCAAAAAGCGCTGGTAGCAAGGGGAGGCAGAGGCGGGAAAGGGAACGCCCGCTTTGCAAGTTCCAGACGGCGGGTTCCCAGGTTGGCTGAAAAGGGTTTACCCGGAGAGGAACGGACGATATATCTTGAGTTGAAATTGATGGCCCAGGTCGGCCTGGTTGGTTTTCCCAATGCCGGTAAATCCACTCTTCTGGAACGGATTACGGAAGCAAAACCGAAAGTGGCTTCGTATCCTTTTACAACACTTACCCCCAACCTGGGAGTAGTTAAAGTCGGTGATGAGGGCAGCTTTGTTGTTGCCGATTTGCCCGGACTGATTGAAGGGGCCCACCTGGGCGCCGGTCTGGGCCACCGCTTTCTGCGCCACGTGGAAAGAAATCTGCTCCTGGTGTTTTTGATCGATCTCTCGCCTGACGCGCATCCTAATCCTGCCGATGCATATCGGATGTTAAAAAAAGAACTGAAAATTTTTAGCCCGCTTCTGGGGGACTATCCACGTTTCGTTATCGGTAACAAGCTGGATTTGACTGGTGCGGCGGAACAGTTGGCTGTGCTTCGAACAACTGTTATTGAAGAAGAAGGTGAAAAAGGAACTGTTCACGCCATCTCGGCGGCAACCGGCGAAGGGGTGGACGATTTGATCCGGCTTTTACTTGGCAGGATAACCGTGCTTGAAACAGAACGTGTAGAAACAGATCTTGAAGAAGTGATCCGCCCGGAGCAGGACGAGGAAACTCCATTAAAAATTGAAAAAGTAAATGACGTTTACACCATAAGCGGTTCTGCTGTCGAGACTATGGCTGCTAAAACTGATTTTGACAATGAAGAGGCCCTGGTTCGCTTTCAAAATTACTTCCGCCGCAGCGGTATTGAGAAAGAACTGAAAAAGAAGGGGATAAAGGAAGGCGAAACTGTTCGTATCGGTGATGAAGAGTTTTACTATTACGAGTAGCCGGAAAAGGAGATGCCAGTTTTGTTCTTGAATGCGCAACCCAATAAGGCTGGAAGTTTGAACATAGGCCTGATGGGCGGAACTTTCGACCCCATTCACATGGGCCACCTGGTTACGGCCGAAGAAGCCAGACAGCAGTTTGATCTTAATTATGTTGTTTTTGTCCCTGCAGGAACTCCTCCCCATAAAGACGAAAAGACGGTTTCGCTTCCCGAGCACCGTTACCTGATGACCTCACTTGCCGTGATGTCCAATCCGTCATTTTTTGTGTCTCGGCTTGAAATAGATGCAGTAGGGCCGACCTATACAATCGATACCGTGAGGCATTTTGCTTTTGGCGATGATTCAGGGCCAGAATTATTTTTCATAACCGGGGCTGATGCTATTCTGGAAATCTTTACCTGGAAAGACTATGAAAAGTTACTGCACCTTGCTACTTTTATCGCAGTTTCAAGGCCCGGTTATTCGCTGGACCATTTTTATGAAACCCTGGATCGTACTGCTCCCAACATGAGGCACAAAGTGCATCTCCTGGAAATACCTGCCCTGGCAGTATCATCGACTTTCATCCGGGAAAGAGTAACTTTGAGCAAGACAATCAAATATCTGACCCCGGAACCGGTTGAACAATATATCAGGAAACATGGGTTATACCGGACCGGAATTTAAAATGGGTTCTAATAACCTTGATTTAGGTTATAATATATGTGGAGGTGAAAGGTAAATGGCAAAAACTTTGTATGTGGGGAATATACCCTGGAGTACTAAAGAAAGTGATCTGGAGGAGTTTTTTTCACAATTCGGTCAGGTTATCGAATGCCGGATTATCACTGAAAGAGCGACAGGGCGTTCCCGTGGCTACGGTTTTGTTGAAGTAAATGAAGATGATATGGAAGAAATTTTGGAGAAAGCAAACGGCGCCGAGATGGAAGGACGCAAACTGGTTGTCAATGAAGCAAAACCCCGCGAGCAGTAAAATGAATTATTATTCTTCATTAATGAAAGAAATGCTTGATGACGAAACTTACCGTCATTCACGGCGTGTTGCCGAGGCTGCCGTTAAACTGGCTGAACATTACGGCATCGATCCCGGTAAAGCGAAACTTGCCGCGATAGTTCACGATTATGGTAAGCGTTACTCCAGGCAGGAATTGATCCAGAAGGCCAACCAGTTGGGGCTTAAATTGGACCGAATTACCAGGCAGCAGGAAAAACTGCTGCATGCCCCCGTAGGAGCTGCTTTGTTGGAAAGTGAGCTGAAGATCCTGGATCCCGAAGTTGCCGGGGCTGTAGCTTATCATACTACCGGGCGAATCGGCATGACTTTGTTGGAGAAAATTTTATACCTGGCTGATTTTATCGAAGAAGGCCGGCGGTATGAAGGTGTTGAATTCATCAGAAAAGCTGCTTACAGCAATCTTGAGCGGGCGCTTCTGGCTGCGGTAGATATGACAATTAAGTCAGTTGTTGCCAGGGGCTTATTGCTTCATCCTCGCTCAGTTGCTTTTCGCAATCGCCTTTTGGAAGAAATTACAAATGATCCATTTCATAAATAATATGGAGGTGATGTTATTTGGCACAGGAACCGGCCAATGGTTCCCGCGAGTTGGCGTTATTTGCCGCCCAGTTGGCGCTTGAGAAAAAGGGTTTGGATCTGCATTTGCTGGAAGTCGGGCAGATATCTATAATTGCCGACTATTTTTTACTGGTAACAGGCACAACGGCAGTACAGGTCCATGCGATAAGCGATCACCTGGTAGAGAGCTTGAAAAAATCCGGCTTCTATGCTTTACGCATCGAAGGTTACCGGGAAGGCTGGTGGGTTGTCCTGGATTACGGTGGAGTGGTCATCCATATATTTCAGCCCGAAGCAAGGACCTTTTACGACCTGGAGAGGCTCTGGTCTGAAGCTCCACAAGTCGTCCTCGCGGGCAGTGAAAACCGGAATTTATAACAGGTGGTTTGAAAATGAACAAGCATCCGCTGCACAATGCAGTTTTAAGTGTTGCGTTAACCGGAATAGATCCCGCCGGAGATGAATACAGCTATATAACGCTTGCATTAACAGGTTTGCTGGCGCAGGAACATGGTATTTCCGGGCGCCTGGTTGAATTGGCTGCCCTGGAAGCCGGAATTATTCCCGAGCGCTACCATCGAAGCATCGGTACGCTGGGAGTTGCCGGTCAAATCAGGCTTTTAAATTCAACTGTAGGTATCCTTGGCGCCGGGGGACTGGGTGGATTTGCTCTTGAACTTCTGGCCCGGATGGGAGTCGGTAAATTAGTAGTAATCGATGGAGATGTTTTTTCTGACAGCAATTTGAACCGCCAACTCCTGGCCACGGAAAAGAACCTCGATCAGCTTAAAGTTGATGCTGCGGAAGATCGTATTTCCAGAGTAAACGGGGCTGTGGAGGTGGAAACCTTCAATTGCCGCGGAGATCGGTCCAACCTGCCTGAAATATTTGCAGATTGTGATCTGGTTCTAGATTGTCTCGATAACCTTCCTTCCCGCTTTGACCTGGAAAAGGTTTGTGGTGATCTGAATATTATCATGATTCACGGAGCTATTGCCGGCCTGCTTGGTCAGCTGGCAGTAATCAGGCCGGGCAAGCCTCTCTTATCGTCTATTTACGGGTCATTAGGGGAAGAGGGAATAGAGAAAGGGGTGGAGGTGAAGCTGGGTAATCCTGCCTTCACTCCAGCCATGCTGGCCTCATGGCAGGTCGGTGAAGCGGTTAAAGTCCTGGCCGGGCTCGACGATATTCTCCCTCCCGACAGGATGTTAATCATTGATATGCAATCCTGTGAATCGTATCAGGTTGAAGTAGCTGCCGGGTAAAGAAGAAGGCCGGATTTTATGAAAGCTATTTAATTGTAAGGATCATTGATCGCGGCAGGGAATCATCTTTTCTGCTATTGACAAGGTTGTTAGCCGTGCATATAATGTTATATGTACTCGGGGTGCTATAAACCATTTGATGAAGGGAAGCAGTAAGCAAGTATGCTTGATCAGAGAGCCGGAGCACGGTGGAATCCGGCAGGCAAAACTGCTGAACTCGTCCCGGAGAAGCTGCGGTAAAGCCGCAGACGTAATGCCGGCGTTAACGGTAGAAAGAGGGTAGCATAACGGGGGGCTGTGGCGCAGTGGGAGCGCGCTTCCTTGGCATGGAAGAGGTCGCGGGTTCAACTCCCGCCAGCTCCACCAGGTGTTTAACCAAGAAGGGTGGTACCACGGGCATAAATCCGTCCCTTGACCGGGCGGATTTTTTATTTGAGACAACAGGTGGCTCCGTCCAACTCGCCTCTTCTTTTACTATGTTCCCGGGATTATTTCCGGCAACATATTAAAAAACATAACTTGTAAGGGTATGCAGATTATCTAAAGTGAGCATTACAGTTCTGTTGAGCATTATTGGCTAAAACTTGGGGGTATATGTCTGTGGAAAATTATAAACCTTCTCAAATTGAAGAACGATGGCAGAAGCTGTGGGAAAAAGATGATGATTTCAGGGCAGAACATGATCAATCAAAAACCAAGTATTATGTTCTGGAGATGTTCCCCTACCCTTCCGGAAAACTCCATATGGGTCATATGCGCGTCTATTCGATTGGTGATGTTTTGGCCCGTTTTTTACGGATGAGCGGCTATAACGTAATCCACCCGATGGGTTGGGATGCTTTCGGTCTCCCTGCCGAAAATGCCGCTATTGATCATAAAGTCAATCCTGCCCACTGGACCGCCCAGAATATAGAGCACATGAAAAAACAGCAAAATCGACTCGGATTAAGCTATGATTGGAGCCGGGAAGTTAATACATCCGCTCCAGATTACTATCGCTGGTCGCAGTGGCTTTTTTTACTAATGTATAATAAGAATCTGGCTTACAGGAAAAAGGCCAATGTAAACTGGTGCTCAAGCTGTGCAACGGTTCTGGCTAATGAACAGGTGGAAAAAGGCCTCTGCTGGCGTTGTTCATCGGTTGTTGAAACCAGGGAGCTGGAGCAATGGTTTCTACGAATCACCGATTATGCCGAAAGGTTGTTAAATGATCTGGATCTGCTTGATGATTGGCCTGATCGGGTCAAGGTTATGCAGCAGCACTGGATTGGCCGCAGCGAAGGAGCCGAAATTGCATTTAGGATCAAGGAATTTCCCGGGGAAGAACTCCGGACTTTTACGACCCGGCCAGATACTCTTTTTGGTGTTACGTATATGGTTTTAGCCCCTGAGCACCCACTGGTAAAACATCTGGTGAAAGGAACTGACAGGGAAAAAGAAGTGCTCGATTTTGTATCTCGGGTCAGGCAGAAAAGTGAAGTTGAGCGTACCGCAGAAGATGTTCCCAAGGTAGGCCTGTTTACCGGTCGGTATGCTGTAAATCCGGTTAATGGTGAAGAAGTGCCTATCCTGGTCGGAAATTATGTGTTGATGGCTTATGGAACCGGAGCGGTAATGGGTGTTCCTGCCCACGATCAGAGAGATTTTGAATTTGCCCGAAAATATAATTTACCTATCCGGGTTGTCATTCAGCCGGAAAGTGAAGAGCTGTCGGACGATGAAATGGCGGAGGCCTATACAGGCGAAGGGAAAATGGTTAATTCCGGTCCATTTAACGGAACAGATAACCGTGAAGGGATGGAAAAGGTAACAGCGTATCTTGATCAGCAGGGGCTGGGCTGTTCTCAAATCACCTATCGGCTTCGCGATTGGCTGATTTCCCGCCAGCGATACTGGGGTGCGCCGATCCCGATTATCTACTGTGAAAAATGCGGCACCGTTCCTGTTCCCGAATCTGATTTACCGGTAGAGCTTCCTCTGGAAGTTGTACTCTCTGGGAATCGCGTTCCCAGCCTGGCCCATTACGAAAATTTTATCCGGGTTAATTGTCCTGTCTGCGATGCCCCGGCCCGCCGGGAAACTGATACCATGGATACATTCATCGATTCATCCTGGTATTTTCTGCGCTATACCAGCCCGAGCACAGACACAGCGCCCTTTAATTCCGAAGATGTAGATTACTGGATGCCAGTTGACCAATATATAGGCGGTATCGAGCATGCCGTGCTTCACCTGCTCTACGCCCGCTTTTTCACCAAGGTTCTCTACGATGCCGGAATGATCAGGGTTGAAGAACCTTTTAGCCGTCTCCTGGCCCAGGGTATGGTCTACAAGGATGGCGCAAAGATGTCAAAATCGAAGGGAAATGTTATCACCCCCGATGAAATTGTTGAGCAATATGGAGCTGACACCGGGCGTCTCTTTATCCTGTTTGCGTCTCCTCCTGAAAAAGATCTCGACTGGAACGATCAGGGGGTCGAAGGCTGCCACCGTTTTCTGCGCCGTGTATGGCGGCTGGCAGCGGAGTGTTTGGAGCAGTTTGCCGTAAAAGAAGGCCATTCCGATATCGGCCCGGATGAGTCCGATCTGGAGCGCAGTCTCCATGCAGCGATAAAAAAAGTAACCCATGATATCAAGGATCGCTTCAATTTCAATACCGCAATTAGCGCGATCATGGAGCTGGTTAATGC
>SKPH01000022.1 GCA_007119615.1 Syntrophomonadaceae bacterium
ATGACCGGACGCTACGATGCTTTGCTTATCGATCTTGATGGAACCCTGCTGGATATCGATTTTGAAAAGTTTTTAATTTCCTATATTAACGCTCTTTCGCTGAGGTTTGCCGATTATATCGGCCGGGATGACTTTGTGACCCACCTTTTCGGCGCTACCAGTGTTATGATTGAAAATGAGGATCCTTTAAAGAAAAACGATACGGTATTCTACGAGGATTTTTGCCGGCGGATAGGATATACTCATGATCAAATTAAACTGATCGTCGACGATTTTTACAGGCACGATTTTCCGGATCTAAGTTGTTGGGGCAATGAACATCCCCATGCCCGGACAGTAATCGAAACTGCTCAAAGGAAAAATCTGGCTCTAGTCCTGGCAACAAATCCCATCTTCCCGGCCACGGCAGTTCTGCAGCGGTTATCCTGGGGTGGTTTTTCAGAAAAAGAATTTCAACTGGTAACAACGATGGAGAATATGCACTTTTGCAAACCAAAAGCAGATTACTACCTGGAGATCGCCCGTAAAATCAATTGCCTTCCGGAGCGGTGCCTGATGGCCGGTAACGACACCCTCGAAGACCTCAGCGCTTCCAAAGCCGGTATGGGGACATTCCTGGTAGAAGACTTTATCCTGCAGCGCGACTCAGTAGAACCTTACTGTGATTACCGCGGAAGCCTGCACGATCTGGCAATTTTGATCGGGGAAGTGGAATAAGCTTAGAGGATTTTTACAATGCCTGCCGGAAACTACTCTCCCGGCCGCTTCTTTTTAAAGCGGCTGGCCCTGATATGCGGACCGGCATCTTCTTCAAGTAAAGCGTTAATTTCTTTGCCCCTCCAGTGGAGCCCCTTGATATTCGAAGCGATCCTGACCCGCAGGTAATGCGGGGTAATGCCTTCCCCGTAGCAATAAGGAGCAACCTTTTCAACCAGGACCGGCTGAACGCTGCCTATAAACTGTTTGCTATAGGCTGAAGCCATCTCTTCGCCAAGCTTAATCATCTCTTTACTGCGAGCCTCTTTAACTTCATTGGAAAGGTGGCCGGAAAAATCTGCAGCACGGGTACCCGGACGCGAGGAGTATTTGAAAACATGCAGGCGGCTGAAACCGATTTCACGGATAAGCTTCATACTGCGCCGGTGGTGACGTTCTGTCTCACCGGGAAATCCGACAATTACGTCGGTGCTTATAGCCAACCCCGGAATCTCCTGTTGTAGCCATTTGGCCAGGTAGAGATATTCAGTCGGTTCATAAGGCCGGTTCATCAACCTCAGGATCTCGCCATCCCCGCTTTGCAGGGGCATATGCAGGTGTGGACAAATGATTTCCGATCCGGTGATCTGTTCGATCAGCTCGGAGGTAATATCTGAAGGTTCAAGTGAACTTAATCGCAGGCGTAAAAGATTGGGTATTTTCTCCATCTCTTTCAGCAGATTCGTCAGAGTTACGTTTTGCAGATCGGCTCCGTAAAGACCAAGGTGGACGCCTGTCAATATAATTTCTCTGCATCCTGAATCAACCAGGCTCCGGGCCCGCAAAAAGGCCTCTTCCGGAGGCATACTGCGCAACGGCCCCCTGACTCTCGGCACCAGGCAATAGCTGCAGGACTGGGAACAGCCTTCCTGGATCTTCAAAAAACCCCTGGTCCGCCCCCTGCGGCCTGCAGGGGGCAACAGTTCAAAGCCTTTGCCGGCCCGGTGAGTATGAACAAGCTCGGTTGCCGTGCCGGCTTGCAGCGATTCCACTATCTCAGGCAGGTTTTCCCTGTCCTGGGTACCGATAATCAGGTCTGCCTGTTCCATTTTCCTGACCTGATCGGGAGCTCCCTGGGCATAACAACCGGTTGCAACTACGATTGCGTCCGGTGAATGCCGGCGGGCCCTTCGAATTGCTTTGCGCGATTTATGATCACTGTAACCTGTAACGGTACAGGTATTGATCACATAAATATCTGCCTCAGCATCAAAATCTGTTATCCGGTAGCCGGCCTGCTCAAAGAGTGCCTGCAGAGATTCAGTTTCGCAATAATTTACCTTACAGCCCAGTGTATAAAATGCGGCTTTTTTCTTCAATTGCACTCTCCTCCCCTGGCAAGATCGCCCCAGGCTCCCTGCACCAGGCTGATCACCGCGACAGCAGCAGTCTCACTGCGCAGGATCCGCAGGCCCAGGTGCACCGTCTCAGCGCCTGAGCTAATCAGGGCCTCTATTTCAGCCCGGTTAAAACCTCCCTCGGGTCCTATGAACAGCAAAACAGCTCTGTCGCCAGGACAGGGCTGTTCTAATAGGGATCTTAACGGTACCGCACTTTCTCTTTCCCATGGCACCAGGGTTTTAAAACCTTCAACCTGCGGCAAAACAGATCTGAATTCTCCGGCCGGCTCGATCCGGGTTAGGAAAGGCCTCCGGCATTGAGCCGCTGCCGAACGGATTATCTTCCGCCAGCGTAAAACCCTTTTTGTATCCTGGGTCCTGTCACGCCGCGGTATACTGCGTCCGGTTATAACCGGTACTATCCGGTATACACCCAGCTCTACCGCCTGACGCACGATTAGATCCATTTTATCACCCTTGACCAGCGACTGGAAAAGGGTGATTCTTAGAGGTGATTCTGAAGAGGACAGTTCACTGTCCAGGTAAGCCAGGACCTTTTCCGGAGATGAAAGGGTAACCCGGCCGCACCAGGCCCGGCCCAGGCCGTCGGATACAGCTATTTCATCTCCTGCTTTCAGGCGCAGAACACGGTTGGCATGGTTCAAGTCCTCTCCGGAGAGAGCGACTTCAATTCCATCGGTCAAAGTTTCGCCTTCTAAAAAGAAATAGTGCATTGGCGCCTCCGTGGCGTCTGCATGTTAACCGCTAAAAGCATCTTTGACCCGGTCAATAATACCTTTATTTTCAAGGCCGACTTCCTCACCACTCAGGCGGGCAAATTCAGCCAACAGCTCTTTTTGGCGGGGATTAAGGCGTTTCGGAACATTTACTTTTACCTTTACCCGCAGGTCGCCTTTGGCCGAGCCGCGCAGATGCGGCATTCCATGGCCTCTCAGGCGGAAAGTAGCGCCATGTTGCGTCCCTTCAGGAATTCTCAGGTTGGCAGCCCCGTCCAGGGTCGGCACTTCCAGCTCAACGCCTAAAGTAGCCTGACTGATACTTACAGGCATTTCCAGTATCAGGTCGTTGCCCTGACGTTTAAATTTTTTATGCGGCCTGACCCTGGTTACAACATACAGGTCACCGGGAGGCCCTCCGCGCAATCCCGCTTCACCTCCGCCGCTGACCCGTAACTGGGAACCATCTTCAATACCTGAAGGAATTTTAACTTCAATTTTTCTCTCTTTAACTGTCCGTCCCTGTCCGCTGCATGCCGGGCAGGGCTCTTTTACGGTAGTACCCTCGCCCCTGCAGGCTACGCAAGGTTGGGTACTCATAACCCTGCCAATTAGCGTATTTCGCATTACCTGCTGCTGTCCGGTGCCGCCGCATGAAGTACAGGTTTCGGGGCTGGTTCCCGCTTTAGCCCTGCTTCCCTGGCATTCAGGACAGGTCTCGGTCCGGGGAATAGTTATTACTTTATCAACGCCCCTGTAAGCATCTTCCAGTGTAATATCCAAATCATAACGCAAATGGTTACCCTGTTCAGGCCCTCGTGGACGACGTCTGCCGCCCATTCCGCCCATTCCGCCGAAAAATTGCTCAAAGATCTCGTCGATACCCCCAAAACCGAAACCGCCTCCCCCAAAACCTTCGAACCCGCCGGCGCCGCCTGTTGATCCGGCCTGATGCCCAAAGCGATCATACTGTTCCCGCTGCTGAGGGTCGCTTAAAACATCGTAGGCTTCCTTGATTTCCCTGAATTTCTTTTCCGTTTCGCCATCATCCTTATTGAAATCCGGATGATACTGCTTGGCCAGGCGCCGGTATGCTTTTTTTATCTCTTCCGCTGAAGCACCGCGTTCTATTCCC
The DNA here is from genome assembly GCA_007119615.1 of Syntrophomonadaceae bacterium. Taxonomy (GTDB): domain Bacteria; phylum Bacillota; class Dethiobacteria; order DTU022; family DTU022; genus SKPH01. Next base: position 3,969 of record SKPH01000022.1, read on the forward strand.
AGTGCTTCATAATAATCCCGTTTACTCATATCAAGATATCATCCTCATTAAACTTATTAAGGCTGCATGTTCTCACACAGCCGCCGACCATTACTTTTCATCTTCTTCTTTAGTTTCCTCTGCACTTCCTTCATCCTGCACGTCGTAATCGGCATCGACAACGTTTTCTGCATCTTCGGCTGCAGAGCTTCCCTCTGCGGCTTCTCCTGCCGCCTCTGCGCTTTCCTGTGCTTTGGTCTGCTCGTATAGCTTTGTTGAAAGCTCATGCATGTAGCTATTCATTTTTTCTGTAGCCTCTTTTATCCGCTCCGGGTCTTCGCCTTTTGCAGCCTCGCGCAGATCTTCAATGGCTTTATTTATTTCTTCAGCCTTCTCAGCCTCAACTTTGTCACCAAGATCTTTAAGTGATTTTTCCGCACTGTAAGCCAGGCTGTCGGCCTGGTTACGCGCTTCGGCCAGCTCCCTGCGTTTCCGGTCTTCTTCTGCATGTTGTTCCGCATCATTAACCATTTCATCGATATCTTCTTTTTCCAGACCGCTGGAAGCAGTGATCGTTATATTCTGCTCCCGGTTGGTAGCCAGATCTTTGGCCGAAACATTGACAATACCGTTGGCATCAATATTGAAGCTCACTTCAATCTGCGGTACGCCGCGGGGAGCCGGGGGAATACCGTCAAGCATAAATCGGCCCATTGTTTTATTGTCGGCTGCCATAGCCCGCTCTCCCTGCAGGACGTGGATATCTACGCTGGTCTGGTTATCGGCTGCGGTTGAAAAGATTTGCTTCTTCTCAGTAGGTATAGTTGTGTTACGCTCAATAATTTTTGTATATACTCCACCCAGGGTTTCAATCCCCAGTGACAGCGGTGTCACATCAAGGAGAAGGACATCTTTTGCTTCCCCACCGAGGACAGCCGCCTGATAAGCAGCTCCGAGTGCTACAACTTCGTCAGGATTAACACCCTTGTGGGGATCCTGGCCGAGCAGCTTACGGATAGCTTCCTGAACTGCCGGAATACGGGTTGATCCCCCGACTAAAATAATCCGATCGATCCCTTCAGATGTCAAACCGGCATCCGAAAGAGCCTGTTTGGTCGGCCCCATGGTCTTCTCCACCAGGTCAGCTGTAAGATCGTCAAATTTAGCTCTGGTAAGGGTAACATTAAGGTGTTTCGGGCCCTCCTGTGTGGCTGTTATAAAAGGAAGGTTGATATCAGTCGAGGTAACCGAGGAAAGTTCGACTTTTGCTTTCTCCGCAGCCTCAATCAGTCTCTGCAGAGCCATTCGATCACCGCGCAGGTCGATCCCCTGGTCTTTTTTAAATTCGTCGGCAACGTAATCTACAATTCTTTGATCAAAGTCATCACCACCAAGGCGGTTATTGCCGCTGGTAGCTTTAACTTCAACTACGTCGTCACCCAGTTCGAGAACGGAAACATCAAACGTCCCCCCGCCGAGATCGAAAACCAGTATTTTCTGTTCACCTTTTTTGTCAAGCCCGTAAGCAAGTGCCGCTGCAGTAGGTTCGTTTATGATCCGCAGAACTTCGAGGCCGGCGATAGTCCCGGCATCCTTGGTTGCCTGGCGCTGGCTGTCGGTAAAGTAAGCAGGCACGGTAATTACCGCCTGCGTTATTTTCTCGCCCAGAAAGTTTTCTGCATCGGTTTTGAGTTTCTGCAGGATCATTGCAGAGATCTCCTGCGGGGTATATTCTTTATCGCCGATTTTTTCCTTATGCTCTGTACCCATTTCACGTTTAATCGATGTGATCGTTCGATCGGGGTTGGTAATCGATTGGCGTTTTGCCACCTGGCCTACAAGGCGCTCTCCGTCTTTGGTAAATGCGACAACTGAAGGCGTAAGGCGGCTTCCCTCCGCGTTGGCGATAATTTCAGGTTCACTCCCGATCAATGCTGCAATTACTGAGTTTGTCGTTCCCAGGTCAATTCCTACCACTTTTCCCATTTCAATTTCCTCCTAACATATCATGAATTCGACTGTTCCGGCTATCAGAAGCCTCAACTCCGGGCATAAATTGCTATCGTGTTTGCCGGAGTCCGTTCCTTTAACTGCCCGGATTTTTAATCTTTGCAAACCTTCACCATCGAAGGCCGGAGAATCCGACTGCGGTGGCGATAACCTTTCTGAAGCTCTTCCAATACTGTACCGGGATCACTGCCTTCTCTATCTTCCTGCATCACTGCATGATGGCAGGTGGGATCAAAAGGGCAACCGGCAGCTTCTATTTCACTGACCCCTTCCTGCTCTAATATTTGTAAAAGCTGCCTGTGGATCATCTTAAGCCCTTCGACATAGCTATCCGGGACATCCCCGGCCGAAAGGGCAGATTCAAGAGCTCGTTCCAGGTTGTCCAGTACAGGCAGCAGGCGGCACAGAAATTGGTGCAGCGCGTATTCCCTTGCTTCAGCCTGCTCCATCTTGCTAATTCGGCGCAAATTGTCAATATCTGCCTGCTTACGTTTTATTTTATCAAGCAGCTCTTCTTTTTCCTGTTCCCACTCCCGTGCTGCTTTCTCCAACTCTGTCAATTCTTCTTTTTCGCCGGGTTCGTCTTCTTTAACAGCTTCAGTTTCAACGGTTTGTTCTTCTTTTTCTTCTGTATTTTTTTCCTGATCGTCTTTTCTCTTCCTGCCGGCCATAACTAATTTCACCTGCTCACAATTTTTTTTGATATCAGCCCATTAACTGCTTAAACTCTGGTTAAGGTATCCAACCAGGCGGCGCATTACACTGATCACCCGGCTGTAGTCCATCCTGGTCGGTCCGAGGACACCAACAGTGCCCAGCGTCTTGTCATGGATCTTGTATGTTCCTGTAATCAGGGTGCACTCCTGGATATCTTCATACTCATTTTCTTCCCCGATACTGACAACTATATCATCTTCACTGGAAGAATCTTCAAGTATTTTGAATAAAAGCGGTTCCTGCTCAAAAAGGTTCAACATCCTCCGGATTTTATCAACATCTTTAAATTCAGGCTGGTTAAGAATATTGGTTGTCCCGCCCAGGAAAACGCGGATCTGTTTTTCCTCCTTTAAACTTTCTTCCAGCAGTATAAAAGCCTGTTCAAGAATTTCCAGGCGTTTGAAAAGATCCCGTTTCAATTCATTGATCAATGAAGATGTCACCTGGTCGATAGTCAATCCGTACAGTTTTTGATTCAGATAGGAAACAACCTGGTGCAGTTCGGCCTGGCTCAGCTGCTGCTGCATATCGATAACCTTATTTTTTATAAACCCGGTATCGGTAATCAGGACAACCAGTCCGCGTTTTTCATCCAACGGTAAAATACGCAGCTGGTGAAAAGCGCTCTTCCTGAACTGAGGCCCCATGATTAGTGATGTTTGGTTGGTTGCCGAAGACAAAACGCGTGCTGAATTGTTGATGATTTGTTCGATTTCGCGCATTTTCTCGGTGCTCAGTGAACTGCTAATCGCCAGTTCGTCATCCGCGCTCAGATCGTCCGGATCCATCAGGTTATCGACATAATAGCGGTAGCCCGTCTGGGAAGGAATTCTTCCGGCAGACGTATGGGGTTGAGAAAGATAGCCGAGATCTTCCAGGTCAGCCATTTCATTGCGTATGGTAGCAGAACTCAGGCCCATCTTATAAGCACGGGAAACTGTTCGTGAACCTACCGGTTCAGCCGTCTTAATATAATTAACGACAACTGCCCGAAGGATCTGCTGTTTTCTTTCACTCAGAGGCGCTGCCATATTTAATCCCCCGTTTCGGTGCTTTAGCACTCTATCTTGCAGAGTGCTAAAACTACTTAAAAAATAACACTCCTTCGGGGGGTTTGTCAAGTTGATCCGTATAAATTATCCCAACTAAAAATCACTAACCGGCCTGACTCGTTTCCTGTCTATTACTGTAATCCTCAATAGCATTGTGCAAGGCATCGGCAGCAAGGTTGGAACAATGCAATTTCAGAGGCGGAAGCCCGCCCAGTTCATTTGCTACATCCCGGTTGGTAATTTGAAGGGCTTCTTCAAGAGTTTTACCTTTAACCATCTCCGTAAGCATGCTGCTGCTGGCAATTGCCGCGCCGCAACCGAAGGTTTGAAACCTTACATCTTCAAT
>SKPH01000062.1 GCA_007119615.1 Syntrophomonadaceae bacterium
CAGGGGATAGTTGTAATCCGAATTCCTTTTTCCTTTTCCAGGCTTTTTAGTGGCCGCCACACGGCATTGTGTTCCATACCCGTGGTAATAACATGGTCACCTTCGTTTAAATAACCCTTTAAAACCAGGTTTATCGATTCGGTAACGTTTGCGGTAAAAATAATCCGGGTAATATCATCAACGTTAAAAAACTTTGCCAGCCTGGATCTTGCATCGAAAACTATTTGATCGGTTTCCCTGGCTTTACTGTATGTTGCCCTGCCAGGGCTTGCCCCAACATTTCGCAGAAAGTTATCCACGGCATTGTATACGGATTCAGGCTTGGGGTAAGAGGTTGCAGCATTGTCAAAGTATACTATCAATTTCAATCCCCCCGGATTTATATACCAATGCCCTGGAGATTATGACATTATCTCAGCCTTTTCCTGCCATATCTGCCTGGTTGCCTCAACAGCCCGGTCAATAATAGCATAAATATCTGGATTGACTGTCCAGTAAATAACTTTAAGACCGTCTTTTCTCGATCGCAAAATACCTTCCCGCTTTAATACTGACAGGTGACGCGATACAGTAGACTGCTCTAATCCAAGTTCAGGGATAATTTCACAGACACATTTTTCACCTGATCTTAATACCTCCATTATTTGCAGACGAGCGGGATGGGCCAATGCTTTTAAAAAATCGGCTTGAAAGTCAAGCTGTTTTTCATACATGATTATCCTCCATATCCTCATTCAAGAGAAATTTATTGACTATATGTGTATATATACATATAGTAACACATGGTAATCCCTCTTTCAATAAAAAAAGCGATTAATTATATGCGAAATATATATTTTAATATGAGATTGATAAAAAAAGGACGCCCCGTCAGGCAATTTGATCTGCAATACGAAGATTTCCCTCACCTCTTTATCCTGAAAGCCAAATACCTTTTGCAGCTCGCTCAGCGGGCCCCTCCACCCCCGCCGCCACCGCCTCCTCCGCCGCCGCCGGAGAAACCGCCTCCTCCTCCTGAACCTGATGAAGCTGAGCTGAAGGCACTCTGAAATGATTGGCTCATTGAGGAACTGAAGCTGTCAAAACTGGCAGGATTTGCAGCTATAAAGCCATAAGCGGGGCTGAGACGGTACGGCTCACTGCGAAGCTCAGGATATACCAGGTGCAACTGCTCCATCACCTCTTTGGCTATCCCCATGGTAATGGCATATACAAGATAGTGTTCCCATACTGCCAGGGCAGGGATAGATGCCTTATCCAGGCTGGAAAAGTGCTGGAGAAAACGTTTGAAAGCCTGCCATTTGGCATAATGGTCAGCCCCTTTTGGCGTCAAGCGCGGCATCACGGCAATAGTGACTGCCATAAAAAATCCCCCGATCAAACCTATGAAACCGGATAAAAACATACCGAGCAGAACCAGGATCAGCCCGATCAGTAATACAGCAACCCCGGCAATAACACCTTTCCAGTAAACCCCCCTGAAGAACTTATGAGTTTCAGCAGCTTTCTTGATACTCTCATTCCAGTTTTGATAGAATTTCGCTGTCTCGCTGCGCTGCTTTTTACCGTATTCCTCAATTTCTTTCATCGTAACGCCTTCAGGGTTCCCCCTGCTTACTTTACTGAAAATAAAGGAATAAAACTTTTGCTCGTGCGGTTTCAGCTTGTCTTTGCCTTCCGAGGGAATGATCCTGAAACCGGTATATTCACGCTTAAACAGCCAGCCTTTTTCACCTTCATATTCTTCCAGCTTCAGATGCCCCCTGCGGGCCAGATCCATTAGGGTGACGGTAAAATCTTCAGGGGCAGTTCTTTTAAGGCGTACCAGATAACCTGCTTCCGCCGGGGTATAGTCACCCGGCAGTTCGCGGTAGTAGTCACCGGAATAGGCATCAGGTGAACGAGTGAAAGACCTGACGGTAATTATAGTGTATATAAATAAGCCGATTACCAGCAACGGGCCCAAAATATAGTTAACGCGACCCATAGTACGTCTCAGATTTGCCTGGCGGGCCCACCTCTGCTCCTCGGCCAGTATACCGGGCAACCCTTCTTTTCCGCTGAAATTCCCGGATTGCGGGACCAGTTCAGGGGGAAAGGCAACCCGTCCCTCTAAAAATGTCTGCGCCGGCAAACCGGTGACTTCCCAAACCACGGTAGTAGGGCTGACAATGGTCACTTCACCTTGGAGAGGACCATGCCCCCAGGCCCTGATTTCATCGCGGGTAGTTCCCTCAGGCAAAGTTAATGTAACCCTGGCATAATCAGTGCGCTCTCCCCACTCATCTCCGATAAATTGCCAGTAAAGTTCGGCAACATCATTGTGCACCAGCACAGCGTTATCGACCACATATTCAATAATAAAAGTCCGGTCTTCGTTTAAAGCTTCAAAGCTCCAATCGACATAAACTCGATCAGGCTCATATTCCACATAAAAAATGCCGGGTATATCCTGGGTTCCAACCGGCATCTCAACGTAAAGCTCATCGGCCTCGCCCACCTGGACATCCCTGATTTGAGCGTTGTGCTTCAGGTAGATATAAGACCAGGCACCCCTGAAACGACCGTCAAAGCGGAATGTTCGCTCTTCTGTTACATTCATCGAACCGTCGGGATTGACCTCGGCTTCGATCATAACGGTGGGGAAATGAAAAGAGCGGTTATCCTGGGCCCCGGCAACAGCCGGAAACAAAAGGTTAACCGCCGCCAGAGCAAACAAGGTTAGCAGCATAATACTAAATGGCTTAATAGCATTTAATCTGATTTTCTTTCTCATCTACCTTAATTTCCTAAAACTCAACTTTGACCGGTTCGCGGGCCGCAGCTTCATCGATATTGAAATACTCTTCCTTGTGGAAACCAAACATCCCGGCAATTAATACGGTTGGGAAACGTTGGATCATCGTATTAAAGCTCATAACCGTATCATTATAAAATTGCCTCGAAAAAGCAATTTTCCCTTCCGTATTCGAGAGCTCCTCCTGAAGCTGCCGGAAATTGGCGTCGGCTTTAAGTTCCGGGTAACTTTCAGCAACGGCAAAGAGAGATTTCAGGGCGCCGGTTAACAAATTTTCCGCTCCGGCCTGCTCATCGATACCCTTGGCCTGGACAGCCATGTTCCGGGCCTTTGTTACATTCTCAAATGTTTCCCGCTCGTGTGTTGCATAACCCTTCACCGTGTTAACGAGATTCGGAATCAAGTCGTAACGCCTTTTCAGCTGAACATCGATCTGAGACCAGGCATTTCTTATCCGCTGACGCAGGGTTACCAAACGGTTATATGTTGCAATCAAAAATATTACAAGAATCGCTATAATAGCTAATAGAACCCACAACATGAAATTCATCTCCCTCGTAATTTATAGAGAAGTTATTCGCAATAAAGTTTGTTTTTCCTGCACCGCCGGTAAAAACTGTTAAATATAATTCTTAGCCGGGACAAATCAGAGCTGCAGTTCGACTATATCACCGTCTTCCAAAATATAATCACGGGAAACTGCCTGGCCTTCAAATTTGGATGAACCCCAGACCAGGGCGCTTTTAAGTTTTTCGGGGAAATCTTTATGGACCATGGCGGCAAAATCAAGAACGGTACTTCCGGTTTTTAAAATAAAGGGGCGTTCCATGTCAGCTTCGCGCCCTGCAGCCTTGCCGTATACCCGGATAATATCAAGCATAGTATAGACTCTCGCCTTCAATTCCTCCAGGCCGGAACCGTTGGAAGAGACTCTGATAAACTCTAGATCAGGCATCAAATCCAGTAATACTTCCAGGTTTTCTAAAGCATCGGGATGATCAATCTTATTGGCTAAAATCAAGAACGGTACGGGAGCAATAATATCCTCTTCCCCATGGAGATCGATCACTTCCCGTTCCTGTAAAATCTGCAAAACCCCCTCCAGCTGATCCAGGCATTCAGCCGTAGACAGATCAATTATTACCAGCAGGGCATCGGCTTCCTTAAAGGTACCGATCAGGCCGGACGGGACATTGTCCACGGATAATGGCGGCGTATCTACCAGTTGAATAAAAGTATCCTTATAGGGCATCATTCCCGATAGCGGCAAAGCCGTGGTAAAAGGATACTCGGCTATCTTCACCTGGGCCCTGGTCAAAGCTCCGACCAGTGAAGACTTCCCGGTATTGGGATAACCGGCCAAAACAACCTGCCCTGCTCCATGCTTTTCGACTCCAAACGGGTCAAAACCCCTGGATTGCTTTTTCTTTTTCCCTTCTTCTTTGAACCGGGCAATCCGCTTTTTAATATCTCCCTGGAGTTTTTCGGTTCCCTTGTGTTTTGGAATAACTTTAAGCATTTCCTGGAGGGCGTTAATGCGCTCTTCGGGAGTAGTAGCCTGGCGATATTTTTCTTCGGCCGCATAATATTGTGGCGTTAAATTAGCAGGCAATAAAGCTCCCCCTTAATGGTAGAATACATTCACATAATAGCACAGAAATAGTAAATTATACAGATTTACAGCCATCGTTTTCCTTGACATTACAAACAAGATAGTGCTAAAATATTCCTGCACTAATCTGCCTGCGCCTGTAGCTCAGGGGGAGAGCGCCTGCTTGACACGCAGGAGGCCTGTGGTTCAAAACCACACAGGCGCACCAAAAAAACCGGGAGAACCCTTCCCGGTTTTTTATTCAATCTCCTGACAGCCTGATAAATAGAGAAATCAAAACTCAGTTGGCGAATTTCTGAGTAAACATGGTTCCATGCCTGCCGCCCCGGGCGACTCCTATGCCTACACGGCTGTAATGGGGGCTGAGAATATTTTCCCGGTGTCCGGGGCTGTCCATCAACCCCTGGTGAGCGATAGAGACAGTCGGAGCAAAAGCGAGGTTTTCTCCGGCAGTAAGAAATGAAACGCCGCCTTCCCGCATTCGGTCAAATGGTGTAATTCCGTCAGGGTCGACATGACCGATATAACCTCTTTGAAACATGTCGATCGAATGCATACGGGCAACTTCACGAATCGTTTCGTCTATTACAAGTTCAGGGAGTCCCTGCAGAGTACGCTCCTCATTAACAAGCCGGAGCATTTCTTCTTCAGCCTCCGGATCAATAACAGGATCGGCTACGGTGAAATTAAGTTCGACATAATCACCTTCGACGGTTTCAATAGTTAGAAACCCCAGTGCATGCTTAAAAGCTTCGCCGAAGATGTTGGCAGTAAGTGACGATGCCGCTGCAGCAGCATCCAGCAGCGGAGACCCGAAATACGATTCCTCAAAATGATCAGAGGTAACGAACGGTATCGGAAGTACAACTACTAATGCAATAAGAAGGGTAACAATAACAATTCCCTTGAGCAGGCCTGTAAATAAACCTAAAAACTTGTTGACACCTGAAATACGAATCTGGCGGGGAATCCCCTGATAAAGTCGGTTGGCGATCGCAAAGAAAATAGAAATGACAATGACGAATATGATCAGGAAAGCAAAAGCGCCCGAATATCCCTGTGATATACCAAAGTCTTCCAAAATTCTGCCGCCCGGAATGTAGAAAAATAGCGGAATGCCAATTGAGACTATTATTCCGGTTAATTCAACCAATCCAACCAGAAATCCGCGCCGCAAACCTGCAATAATATAAAAAAATATAACAACAGCAATAACTGCATCAAGCCAGTTCATTATATTTCCTCCTGCCTCAATTCTTTACAGGCAGTCAATACTGTAGATACCCTGGTTAGCCCTGCCTGATATTCAATGCTGGATCAATTTTACCTTAGCTATAGTTTGAAACGTTTTTAAGTTGCCGGCAATCTGTTAGATAAGGCCTCTCACCGCCAGTACTTCTTTAGCCGGCGTTCGCTCACCGGTGCAGCTGATCCTGCGCGGACCCTCAAGGTAATGCAGTTTAAAACCGAGGCCGCTGTATAATTTTATAATCCGCTCTGTCGCCTGGTTTGATAAGACCACCGGTCCCCGGTGACTCGATAACCACTTCCCCAGCCGCACCTGGTCATCCCAGGTAAAGGTATTTCCTGAGTACTGGGTAAATTCTACGTCATAAGGTGGATCGGCGTAGATGAAGTCGCCCTTTTCAATACCGATCTCTTCGAAGTCAGCGGACATGAAGCTCCAATGCTCGAACACTTCCGCATAAAGCTTGAAGTCACGTAGGTAATTAATTTTTTTATAACGGCCAAAAGGAACATTGAAAAGGCCCTTCCTGTTAAAACGGCACAGCCCGTTGTAACCCGTCCGGTTAAGGTAATAAAACAGTTCTGCCGCCTCTGCGGATTGCTGTTTTCCTTCCAGAAGCAGATTATTAAATTTATTTCGGCAGCTATAGTACAAATCTTTGCTGTTTTCCAGAGGCATCCCAATCGTAAGTCCCTGTTTAATATTTATAAAAAAATTTATCAGGTGCGGGTTTAAGTCATTGAGGAGGGCCTGAGACGGCATCAGACCGAGAGATACCGCAAGCCCGCCGCAGAATGGTTCTACCAGGCGGCGGGTGTGATTTTCTTCCCATAAAGGCTGCAGATGAGGTACCAGCCAGCGCTTTCCGCCGGCCCATTTTAGCGGCGGTTTTAAATATCCGCTGCGATCTGTCCGGTCAAAAGTCTTAGTCATAATTGCCCCTCAGGGACGGCTCCGAATCTAATAAGGATATAAGCTATATTTTCCACATGTCGGCAATATCGTCGAAGGTTTCCACCCTGCTGATTTGCTCAAGCCAGGCTTCAATCTTTGAAGGAGGTAACAGCAGTGAAGAAAGTCTGCGGAACTTGGTATGGAGTTCTTCCAGGGAAACCTTGTTTTCAGGGTCACCTCTCGGAAAGTCTGTCTGCTCGTGATCTACAGTGCCGTTACGCAGGATAACATTAAGTTTGGCCGCCCACTTGTCCGGATAGTGTGCGTCCAATAGAGGATCTACTTCAACCGTACAGTGGCTCATAAGTTCTTCGAGAGTTTGATCGTGCAGTCTCTCCTCGGTAAAGTCTTCTATACCAACGTGGCCGTATACCAGGGCTGTGGAAACACAAAACGGCAGGCTGAATTTAGCCTCATAGATTGTTTCAGGGAATGGTTCGCCTACTAAATCCCTGGCTACCCCGTAGGTCTGAATTCTTAAGAGCTCGATATCCTCCGGTTTGATACCTTTTTCTCGCAAACGCAGGGCCAGGTCGATTCCGGCATGAGTGTGCCGTGTAGAAGCGAAAAGGCGGAAGCTGATCTGCATAATCTTAAAATCGACGCCGATACCTTCGGTTATTTTCTCCATTTTCGCTTTTGGAGCAAAAACCCGCAGAAAACCTTTTTCACCCGAGAGCATCGTTTTTGTACTGGTGTAGCCACCGGAAGCAAGCATTGCAGAAAGCAATCCATTTTGAGCCGCCTTACTGGCATGGAGGGGTTTGCTCATCATTCCCTCAGGACTGTAATGGAGCTCCATTAACCCTGCAGCCTGTGTCCCGGCATGCCCAAGTGCATCTATCAGTTGATTTTCATTTAATTTTAAAATCTTCCCCGCTGCAACAGCCGCGGCAAAGGTTCCACAGGTTCCGGTTGTATGCCAGTAATTATAATGAGAGGGCGTCATTGCTTCGGCAATACGGATACCGATCTCGTATCCGATAACAATAGCTGTAATTAACTCTTTTCCTGATGCCCCAACTTTCTCGGCCGCTGCCAGAGCCGCCGGTATGATCGGTGAACCCGGCCGTAAAATGGACCGGCGATGGAGATCGTCGAACTCCAGACTGTGAGCATAGAGGCCGTTTCCGAGAGCTGCGTTAAGGGCGGGAACTTTCTCTTTGCGGCCGATCAAAACGGCCTGTGAGCTGCCTCCCGCCTCTTCAATTATTTCAGTAATAACATGGCCGGGGATAGCTGTTGCCCCGGCACAGGCTGCTCCGACAAGGTCCAGAATGCATATCTTGGCCTGGTGAATTACCTCACCGGGCAGGTTCTCGTAACTGGTTTCTTTAACAAAGCGGGCTAAATCTTGTTCAATCATTTTCCGATTCCCCTACTTTCTGCTTTGCTCAATAGATTCTGCTTTTTTTCACAATTTCCAGGTAATATTATACCTTTTATAACTCTGCGTTTCTACACTAACAGTTGTATGGCAAGAATAAAAATCAGCAAAACAAAAAATACCATTAAATAATATTCAAAATTTGCTGTGTTAACCAGCTCAAAAAATTTGCCCTTTTGTTTATAGTCAAGGCTAAACAGAAAATAGAAAACGGACAGAAATACCTTTTTAACCCGGCTGATAAAATTATCAATTAGTTTGAGCCAGGTTGCGTGAACAACGTTCAAGGCGTTGGAAGTCAACACAGTCATTTTGCCCAGCGCCGGACCGGTGGATTCCAGGGTACTGATCCGGTAACCATACTTTTTCAGGGGCGCCAGGCTGCCGACAATGACGCCCTCTGCAGCCGATTCAAGCAGCTGGCCGCTCATGCAGTAGTATGTAAGCAAGCGCGGGCTGTAGATGTATGACCTGTCAACTGAAGTCTCCAGTAAACGCCCGGCTCGGGTAAATATATACAGGGCTGTATTGACTGCCGGAGCATAAACCAGACCTTCGATCGTGAACCAATCCGGAAGTTTGCGGGTAAAAAGATTGTAACGTCTTCCAGTAAATAAAAGGGCTGCAGCCAGCGCAATGATGACAGCCATGCTCGCTAAATCATGGCTATCCCAAAAATTTAGCCCCATCAGGTAATTAACAAAATAAGGGTCAAAAGGAAAGGACTGCACTAACGGGATCACTAATTCCCTGAGGACAAAAAACGGGCTGGTGCCGATAAAGAGGAGTGCAACGCCAATGGTAATAAAAACAAACTTTTCATTTAAAGGTTCCCTGCCATTGACTACCAGTCCTTCGGGTTTCTTACCTAAAAAAATCGAGCTAAACAGGCGGGCAATGTAGCAAGTGGTCATAACACCGGTGAGCATGAAGATCCGCTCGGCAATATAGAGAGCGTAACTGTCATGCAGCTCGTAAGCTTCGACAATGGCATGGTGCAGCATTACTTTTCCGGTATAACCGTTTAAGCCGGGAATGCCGGCAATACTCATTGCCGCCAATAAAAAGACCACCGTAGTTATCGGAAAATCGCGCCACAGCCCCCCCAGGCGTCCAAGTTCAATTTGCCCGGTGCGGAAATAAACCGCCCCGACCATCATAAACATACCCGCTTTAAAAAAAGCGTGATTGACAACATGCATGGAAAAACCGCCCAGGGCCATCGGCCCTTCGACGCCGAGGTAGGCCAGGGCTCCGATACCCATCAGGATATAGCCCATCTGGCTGACACTGCTATAGGCAAGAAGACGCTTGGCATTGCTCTGGAACAGGGCTATAAAAGCAGCCGTGCTCATGGTCAGGATGCCCAACCAGATCAGGACATAACCCATCTGGGCGGTATAAGCCCAGAGGCCGGCTGTTTCCGACGCCTCGGGCGTATAAATCACTGTAACAACCCGCACTATCCCGTAGGCCCCTGTTTTGATCATGATCCCGGAAAGAAGGGCGCTGGCCGGAGCTGGAGCGACCGGGTGAGCTTTGGGCAGCCAGATATGTAAGGGGACCATCCCGGCTTTGATCCCGAAACCGATTAACAGCAGCACCGCGATCAAGGTCCGTGCAGGAACAAGAAGCAGTTGTTCCAGCATCGGTGTAAGTTCAACCGTTCCGGTATACCAGTAAATCAGGACTGATGCTGCGATGATGCAAAGGCCGCCGGCGACACCTAAGTACAGGTATAACCTGCCGGCTTTCATCGCTTCATCAGTCTGGGTATGAATAACCAGCATGTAGGAAGCAAAGGACATCAGTTCAAAGAATAATAACAGGCTGAATAAATCGGCAGTAAGAAATACACCAAGGCATCCGCCGAGAGTGAGGAGATAAAAAGTATAATACCGGGCGTGCCTGCTTTCATGGCTCATATAGGATAAGGAAAATACCGTCGCCAGGAACCAAATCAGGGCTGAAATGAGGTTAAAAACAGCTCCGAGCCTATCGACACGAAAATAAAGGGGTAAATCGCCAAAACCGACGGAGAACTGGCTGATGACGTCACCCTGCCAGCTAAGTCGGAACAGGTATACCGAAAGGATTAAGACCGCTGCCGTAATGGCCAGGACCAGGTAATTCAGATAACGGCTGGCGAAACGTCCGGTCAGGGGGACAAATACAGCCCCGAGAATTGGGATCAGGGCAATTGCCAGCGGCAAACTGCTGATTATGTTATGTTCCAATTCTGCTCCACTCATCTACCAACTGCTCCTTTTAAATCAGGCTGTTCTTTTAGATAAGCCGCTTGAACAGCGAACTTAAAAACATTTCCCGGACAAGATTATTAATTAAGGAATCCGGACCATTCGCTGGATAATTTATTACATGCTGAAAAGTGCCCTGGCAGCTTCCAGGGCCAGTTCCCAGGGCCAGTTAAGCGGGATCAGGGCAAAGATCACACAGCCAATTGCCAGCAGCGCCATCGGAAGAAGCATATGCCAGGGAACTTCCTGCCAGCGGCTTCCGTTATTCGGCTCGTGATCCCCGGAAGAATTATGCTGCTGGTGTTCCTGGTGCGAAGTGTTTTTATGTTCTGTTGCATGCTCATGCCCCTGATCATTTTCCTGCCCGGAGGAGAAAAAGGCGGTAATTACAATTGGAAAATAATAAGCCGCATTAAGCAAACTGCTGACAATTAAAATTACAACAAATACAGGCTGTCCTGCCTCAAGGGAAGCAAGAGAGAGCTGCCACTTGCTGATAAATCCGTTAAAAGGAGGGATACCGACCATGGTCACAGAAGCGATCGTAAAAAAGATCATAGTCAGGGGCATTTTTAAGCCGATCCCCTTCATTTCGCTGATATTGCGAATACCGGTTTGAACAACAATAGCACCGGCACAAAGGAATAAAAGGCCCTTCATAAAGGCGTGTGTAAATAAATGATAAAGCCCTGCGGCCAGGCCAAGTTCATTCAGCAGGAATATACCGAACAAAATATAGCCTATTTGAGCAATGCTGGAGTAAGCCAGCCGCCGCTTTAAATTATCCTGTAACAAAGCCATTGCTGATCCCAGCAGAGTTGTAATCCCTGCAAGAACCAGCATTATATCGTTCCAGTTTACACTTTCAATAAAATCAAAACTGTAAACATTAAACACAACCCTAATCATACCATAAAGTCCTGTTTTTAGCATTATTCCCGACAGGGCGGCGCTAACAGGAGAAGGGGCTGCCGGATGTGCGTCGGGCAGCCAGACATGCACGGGAAACATACCTGCTTTCAGTCCAAAACCGATCATAAAACCGATAAATGCGGTCGTAGCCAGCATTGAAGGCTCGGTAATCAATCCCGGTCGGGAAAAAACGACAGTTCCAGTAAGGTAGTAAAATACCAGTAAGCCGTAAAACACGGCCAAACCGCCACCGATTGTCATGTATAAATACTTTGCACCGGCAAACATCACCGAAGGGGTTTCTTCATGGGCAATCAATACATAAGTCGTAAGGGCCATGAATTCAAAGAATAGAAACAAGCCGAGCAGGTCACCGGCGAATATTGTTCCCATACAGCCGCCTTCGGCCATCAAAAAGAAGGCATAATATCGTTCTTTTTTATGTTCGTGGGCCATATAGCCGGGTGAAAACACGGCAGTCATAAACCAGACAAAGGAAAAAAAGATTCCAAGGAAAAAGGTCAGTGAATCGACCTTAAATGAAATGGATAGAGGGAATGCAAAATATTGGAAAAGACCATACAAAATCTTTCCGCTGCTGATAGCGGGGTACATACTGAGCACCAGCAGGAAAAACAAGCCGGTAACACCGATGCAAATATGCTCTTTATAAGGGTACAGCTTTTGGGGAAAGAAAAATAGGGCCGCCCCTGCTATAATCGGGACGAAAATAATTATTGCCGGTAATAATGAATGAACCACTTCCTGCTGCACTTCGATTCACCTCCGGAGATCTTCTTACAAAAAACTAACCGCCAGACCTGTATCGCGTATTCATCACTGCCATATCGTTTCAAACAGCATTTCGTTAATAACACTTAAAAATAAATCTCTGCAATTGCCCGGGCCAGGTTTAAAGGCCAGTTTACCGGGGCGATGGTAAAAGCCGCCGCTCCGATAGCAAGAATAATGATCGGTACCATACGCAACGGCTGCAACCGCAACCGCTGCCGTTCAATATTTTTAAGCTCCCTGCAGCCCAGGAAAGCATTGATCGATATTGGAAAGTAATAAGAAGCATTTAATATACTGCTGATCAATAAAATTAAAATCAATACAGGCATACCGGCTTCAATCGTTCCGAGACCGAGATGCCATTTGCTCACGAATACATTCAGGGGGGGCACTCCCACAGCACTGACGACCGCAATAGTAAAAGCAAGCATTGTTACGGGCATCTGCAAACCAATCCCCCTCATTTCGCTTATTTTCTGCTTCCCGGTATTAACATAGATTACACCGGCACATAAAAACATACAGCCTTTCATAAAAGCATGGGCCATGATGTGGTAAATAACACCAATCAGTGCCAGGTGGGAAAGCAGCGCAATCCCCAGGAGCATATAACCAACCTGGGCGATACCGGAGTAAGCCAACCGGCGGTTAAGATCGTCCTGGGAAAAAGCGCATATTGAACCGTATAACATACTGACTACGGCTAAAACAAGTAAAATATAATTCCATCCCGCTTCGCTGATAAAAGAAATCCCGTAAAGATCATAAAAAACCCGGATCAATCCCAGCACCCCTGTTTTCAACATTATTGCAGATGAAAGCGCCGCCGCCGGGGTTGGAGCGGCAGCATATGCATCAGGCATCCAAAAGTGAAGCGGGATCATGGCTGATTTAATTCCGAACCCGACAAGATAGCAAATAAAGGCAACAAGCATAAGTGAAGACGCAGTTGTGACAAGTCCTCCGCTGCCGAAGGAAAGGTCACCGGTGACATAATAAGTAATTACCATCGCCCAAAAAAGGGCAACTCCGGCAATAATGGTCATAAAGAAAAACTTCAAGCCCGCAGCGTATGCTTCAGGTGTCGATTTATAAGAAACCAGCGGGAAAAACATCAGCGACATAAACTCAAAAAACAGGAAAAAAGTAAACATATTGCCGCTTAAAGCCACGCCCATGCATCCGCCGATAGCAGGCAGTAAAAAATAAAAAAACTTTTTACCCTCTTCTTTATCCCGGTAATAGCCCAATGTATATATTGTAATTATCAAGCTGAAAAAAGCGAACAACAGGGCCATATAAATTGAAAGAATATCAACCCGGAATTCTATTCCCACAGGAGGGAGTACATTTAACAGCAGGTAGAGATAACGTCCCGATACTACCGAAGGGTAGATGATAGTGACCAATAGGAGGGGAAGCAGTGAACCGGCAATTACAAATCCGTTCCTCAATTCAGGCCGGTAGCGATCTGCAAGCATTGCACAGCAGGCGGCAAGTAGCGGGACCAGTACGATGAAGGCCGGAACAATTGATACTACTTCGGTTTGAGCCATCGGTTTATCCCTCCCTTTACCCTAAAAAATTGTTCTTAATACAGTCTCAATGAAAGGAATGGTGGTGTAATTGGCGAAAAGCCCGGCAGAAATGCTTACCACCACCAGTACCAACGTGGGGATCAACATAGTCGGGGGCGCTTCAAACCCGGGTTTCTTTTCAAACTCCCCTTCTTTAAAAAAAGCATTGACTATGATCGGCAGGTAATATATAGCGTTAAGAAGGGTGCTCCCGAGGATTACATAGGCGAAAACAGGCATACCGGCCTCCAAGCTGCCTGTCAGGATATAATATTTACTAATATACCCGGCAATCGGCATTACACCCATCAAGCCTAAAGCGCCAATAGAAAAAGCTAGCATTGTCAGGGGCATCTGTTTACCGACACCGTTAAGCTGATCGAGATTCTTTTTTCCCGTAACCGTGATGATCATCCCGGCACAAAAAAATAGGGTAATCTTTAAAATGGCATGATTAATAATATGAATTAATCCACCCATGACCCCGGCCGGAGAAAGTAATAATATTCCGAGAGTAATATAACCCAGCTGCCCTATTGTCGAGTAAGCAAGTCTCAGTTTCAGCACCGTCTGCTTGATAGCCATAAATGAACCAACCAGTATTGTGAAACAGATAATTACGGCAAGAACGTTGATCATATTCAGATCAACCAGCAGATCCCGGCCGTAAAGTGAGAAGAATACCCTTGATATACCGAAAACCCCGGCCTTCACAATTGC
Source organism: Syntrophomonadaceae bacterium (assembly GCA_007119615.1). Classification (GTDB taxonomy): domain Bacteria; phylum Bacillota; class Dethiobacteria; order DTU022; family DTU022; genus SKPH01. The sequence continues at coordinate 14,262 of SKPH01000062.1, forward strand.
TACGGCATGCAGCAGGGCGCTGACCGGCGTAGGTGCAACCATAGCGCCGGGCAGCCAGGAATGCAGTGGCATTATCGCCGCTTTAGTACCGAAGCCGGCCATAAGAAGGATAAAAATTATTCTGACCAGCATCATGTCTTCCTCCCCGGCGGCTCCCAATATACCACCGGGAGTAAAGACAAGGGTGCCCACCAGATCGTGAATCATAAATATCGAGAGCAGCACAAGGGCGCCGCCGGCCAGACTGTAGCTGATATATTTAATCCCTGCTCTGACGGATTCCCGGGTACCGGCGTGAACAACCAGGGGATATGTACAGATAGCAAGATATTCATAAAAGATATACAGTGTAAAGAGGTTACCGGCGAAGGCGACACCCATGGCGGCGCTGCAGGATAGTACGAAAAAAACGAAGTAATTGCGCTGATCATGTTCATGGTCCATATAACCTATGGAATATACAGTAGCGAAAACCCACAAACTTGAGGAGACCAGCCCGAAAACCATGCCCAGGGCGTCGATTTTGAAATGAATTCCCAGGCCGTCAATAAAGTCAACCAGCCTTATATCAATTAACCTCTCCGCTAGTACCGCAGGCAACATACTGGCAACGGAAATAAAAACGATGCCGATTGTAACTAGTGCTGTTAAATGACGGCCCCTGGCATTATCTTCATCTAGGAAGCGAATAATTATAGCCCCGATAACCGGAACAATTACAGCGATGATTGGTTGAGGGAATAGCAGGTTCAATTATTTCGCCTCCAGCTGTGCTTGTATGCACCTGCTCAGTTACAGGAGAAAGAGCAGGCTCGTGGCCAGTACAGACCCGATAACAATTAATAGAATGTATAGATCAAAATCGATATTTGATATGTTAACAGTTTGATATCTTTTATCACCCCGTGCGCTGTAATCGAACTTGAATAACATCATAAATATTATTCTTAAGTATTGCCCGATTCGGCTGAAAATCAGCTCAATGAGACTCGTCCAGGAGTAGTACAATATATCCCACACCCCGGATGTAGTCCGCACAATCCGGATGCCGAAACTGCTGAAAATTCGTTCATCGAGATGATCCGCTCCTGCTGATGTTCTCCCAAGCAGGGCTGGGGCTATGTGGTAACTTAGATTTATATTATCATCAATAAACCGGCCCGCTCGCGTAAACGAAATATTCATAAAGGCAATAGCCGGCCGGTAGAGGGAGCGCTCAACACTTAAATACGACGGTGGCTCAAATGAGAAAAGATCCTTCCGTTTGAAAACGATATAAAAGACGCCTCCCAGAACAAGGGCGATCACAATACCAAAAAGATCTTGCAAATACCAGACACCGGTATTGGCCAGGTAATTGAGATAGTACTCCGAATAGGTAAAGGCGCTCGCCATCGGCACAATCACACTTTTAAGCATTAGAGGTGAAGAGAGGCCTAAAAAGCCGATAATTCCGATAAAAGAAATCGCAACAAGTCTTTCAATCCAGGTCTCACCGCTGTATGCAGTTTCGAGCTTAGCATCCAGACCTGGAGAACCCGGGCCGAAGAATATTGAAATGAATAACTTGGCAATGTAACATACGGTTAATCCGCTGGTAAGCATGAACAGTTTCTCAGCGAGCCACAAATCCCAGAGATAATGATGCTCGTACGCATAAACAATGGCGTGATGAAGCAGGGTTTTGCTCACATAGCCATTAAAGCCGGGAATGCCTGTAATACCGGCAGCACATACGGCAAAGGCGGCAAAAGTGAATGGGAACCTGCGCCACAGGCCACCCAGGTGATCAAGCCTTTTTTCGTGCAGGCGGGCGTAAATAATCCCGAAAAAGATAAACATTCCCGACTTGAAAAAAGCATGGTTAATAATATGATATGAAAAACCTCCGAAGCCCATCGGCCCGTCATAACCGAGATAACCTGCTGCTCCGATACCCATCAAAATATAGCCCATCTGGCTAATACTGCTATAAGCTAAAAGAGTCTTGGCATTATTCTGCAGAACCGCCATCAGCGCAGCTAATAACATGGTAATAATTCCGATCCAGATGATGGTATGGCCAAAATTTTCCGTGTAATACCAGATGTCACTTTCCGCCAACCCCCGAGCCGGTGTGTAGAGCATAGTGGAAACGCGGATGATACCGTATGCCCCGGTTTTAATCATAATACCCGAAAGCAGGGCGCTGGCCGGTGACGGAGCAACCGGGTGAGCCTGGGGCAGCCATATATGCAGGGGAATCATCCCTGCCTTAACACCAAAGCCGATAATCATCAGTACGGCTATCACGGCAGCCAAATCCCCCAACGGCACAATATCCTGCAGCATTGGCGCTATAGCTACAGAACCCGTGTATGTATTGAGCAGGATAATACCGGTCAGTAAAGAAAGCCCGCCAATCAGACCGAGATATAAATAATTAGCCCCCGCTGACAATGCTTCACCGGTTTGGGAATGGACAACCAGGGCGTAAGCCGCCAGGGTCATCAATTCAAAAAACAAAAACAGGGTGAGGAAATCACCGCTTAAAAATACTCCAAGGCAACCTCCGAGGCTCATAATGAGGAAGACATAGTAACGGGTTTGGTTTTGCTCGTGAAACATATAACGTATCGAGACAAGGGTAGCCAGGAACCAGATTAATGCAGTGAAAAGGGCAAAAACGCTTCCGGTAAGATCGATCCTAAAACTCATCGCTACTCCGCCCAGGGGAGGCAGGTTATAGATAATAGTGTAACCCTTTAATATTGTTAAAAAGAGTTCTACCGTGAGATATAATGTAATGCCGGCAATAGCCGGAGCGAGGATATTGCGGATTTGAGCTGACCTTAAACCGACCAATCCGATGATCAGTGAACCGATAATTGGAATGACTACAACCAACAGGGGTAAAGTACTGTTAATAATCATATTCCCGGTTTCTAACGCTAAGATGTCTGTCATTCTTTAACCCCTTCTATCTAATACACATTATCTATTATACACATTTTAGCAACCAAATACACCTTAATAGTTAACCAAACTGTTTATTCTCGTTAGGCCGTCCATTTCCTTTTAGAAAATAAATATTTCACCCAATTATTTATTTGCATTATAATGTTTTAAACACCTTGACAGATACAAGAAAATGATGAAAAATAGAGAAGGAGTTTGAGGGTTTTTTTGTGCTTTTTGTTTATTATTGAAAGTAAGCAATTTTTTTTGACTATTATTGTGAATATTTGAACATGCAAAATTTTCTAATCGTTCAGTAATCATTAAACTTTTTAATAATAGTTTTGATTGATTTGAAAGGAGCGAATAAAAGATGCATGATTATGCAACCAGGGTTGTCTTTCGCTATATGCTTCTTTTCGTGCTTCTTTACGGTGTATATGTAGTAATGCATGGCCATATATCTCCCGGTGGGGGTTTCTCAGGCGGTATGTTAATCGGATTGGGATTACTGCTTTATATTCTAATTTTTGGCCAACTCTGGGATACGAGGTTCAGGCAGATGATCCTGGATTCGGCTATAATTTTTGTCGGAATCGGAGGTATCCTTGAGGTTTTAAAGTTCATCATCCCTCATGAACACGGCCCGATCGGCGTGCCGGGAACTCTTTTTAGCGTAGGCATTATCTCTGTTTCAAATTTTGGTATCGGTATTCTTGTAGCCAGCACTATCCTCGGCGTTTACTACATGATCAGCGAGGAGGACTAGCTTTGGATCTCGAACTTATTTTGCTCAATTTCCCTTACTTTGTTTCTATCATCCTGTTTTCCATGGGCACACTGATCGTATTAACCCAGCCCAACCTGGTAAAAAAAGTAATCGGGATCAATATAATGGAAACATCAATTTTCCTTTTTTTCATTGCTGTTGGAAATGCGCACGGCGGCATCCCTCCCATTTTCGATCCGCAATTTCCTGACGCTCTCTATGTAAACCCGCTTCCCTCTGTATTAATGTTAACAGGAATCGTCGTCAGCTTCAGTGTAACCGCTTTTGCTCTGGCCTTGATAGTAAAACTTTATATTTATTATGGAACCATATCTGCGCCAAACTTTATGAAATTAAAATAGAGGTGACTTCTTAGTTGGATACAGTAGCCAGACTTCCGTTTTATTGCGTAATCATCCCCCTGGTCGCCTCTTTTTGCATGCCCGTTCTGGCAAGGTGGAAAAAAGAATTCTGCGCGCCGCTGGCAACACTTACAACCGGCATTGTATTTATACTTACACTTGTTATTGCCAACCATGTCATACAGGGGATACCGATAAGCTATAGTGTCGCCGGTTGGGATCCACCCTGGGGTATTGAAATAGTTGTTGATTCTTTATCCAGTATTATGATCATCCTGATATCAGGTATCTCCATGTTAATCCTGATTTACAGTTTCACTGCTATAAAGCATGAATTGGAGCGGATTGTAACCGGATGGTATTATACAGCTTTTCTGCTCTGCCTCTCGGGTATGATCGGACTGGTTATTTCCAACGATATCTTTAATATGTATGTCCTGATCGAAATTACCGGAATAAGCGCCTGTGCCCTGGTAGCCGCCAAGGGAACCAGGCTTTCCACCGAGGCTGCCTTAAAATACCTGCTTCTGGCAACAATCGGTTCCGGATTTATTCTTTTCGGTATCGGCTTCATCTACATGATAACCGGCCATCTGAATATCTTCTTCATTGCGGAAGAACTGGCTTTGGTAAGAGATTCATACCCCATTTTAATCTGGACAACACTGAGCTTTTTCGTTGTAGGATTCGGAGTAAAAGCAGCGCTGTTCCCGCTGCACCTGTGGCTGCCTGACGCTCACTCTTCGGCTCCTTCACCTTCAAGCGCTGTCTTATCAAGCCTGGTTGTCAAAGTTTATATTATCGCTTTTCTGAAAATCCTTTTTATTGCATTCGGGCTGGAAATATTCCATGAAACCTTTATTCGACACCTGATTATTGTACTAGCTGTAATCGCCATGCTTTCAGGCTCGTTCTTCGCTTTCGTCCAAATTGAATTAAAAAGACGCCTGGCTTATTCAACAGTGGCTCAGATCGGTTATGTTTTTTTGGGAATCGGCCTGGGGACACCCTGGGGGTTGGCCGCCGCTATGCTCCATATTATTGTGCATGCCTTCATGAAAACCTGCCTCTTCCTCTGTGCCGGCGCAATCGCTTACAAAACCGGGCGAAAACATGTAAATGAATTTACCGGAATGGGTTACCTGATGCCCATAACCATGGGCGCTTTTACCGTGGCCGCTTTTTCAATGGTTGGCATTCCGCTCTTCGGAGGATTTATCAGTAAATACGGACTTGCTCTCGGAAGTCTTGAGGCAAATTTGCCTCTGCTTATTCTGGCCATAATTCTTAGTAGTCTTCTGAACGCAACTTACTATTTTCCGATTATCGGGCAGGCTTATTTTTCACAGGAAGAAGAAAGTGAAAATGGCCACGGAAAGCGCAGGTTTCAAAGGGATCAGATCCCGAACAGTATGCTGGTGCCCATAGTCATTGTTGCTCTCGGAATCATATATCTTGGTATTTTCCCGGGTACAGTTCTGCATTTCATTAACCAGACTGTAACTGCCTTGTTATAAATTTACTGCTCACAGCAGGAGGTGATGGATATGCTTAAAAAAGTTAAAGGAGATCCTTTAGGTTCATTTTTTATCTTCATACTCCTGATGGTATTCTGGCTGCTTATATCGGCAAGTGCGGATTGGCAGCACATCCTGGTAGGGGCAATATTTAGCTCTATTCTTACCGTTTTTTGGAGCAATCTGCACATTTCGTCTGAAAGTAGAACCGAATTCAGTATAAAACAGTTTTTTATGCTGGTCACTTACTTTATATATCTGAGCATAGAAATTGTCATGGCAAATATTACCGTAGCGATGATAGTACTTAATCCCCGCCTGCCAATCTCCCCTGGCATGATTATCATGCGCTGTGATTTGGAAAGAAACCTGACCAGGGTGCTATATGTAAACTCGATAACGCTGTGCCCCGGAACAATTACGGTTGAACTTGAAGACAACCTGTTGATTGCCCATGCATTTACCAGGAACTATGCAGAAGAATTGGAAAAATGGCCGCTCTACCAGAGACTATTAAACATTGAAGGTGAGTATAAACTATGATTACAACTGTACTTTACAGCATGGTTGTCGGCCTGGTCATCATATCCCTGGTCGCAATTCTCCGGGCTTACAGCGGACCGTCAGCTCTGGACAGAGTAGTGGCAATGAATGTAATTACAACTAATGTTGTAATGATCATTTTAATTTTTGCTTATATCGATCGAAGCTACTATTATATCGATGTCGCCTTTGTGTTTGTAATCGGCGCTTTTATAGCGACTTTGTGTATATTAAAACTTTTGCGGGAAGGGCATATTATCTGATAAATGGTTTATAGGCCATAAATCGGGGTGAATAAAATGGTACTCCAGTATACAGCAGTATTCTTTCTATTCGGCGGATTTTTCTTCCTGCTCGTAGGGGTTGTAGGCCTGTTAAGACTGCCTGACCTCTATACACGGATGCATGCCATGGGTAAGTGCGACACCCTCGGCGCAGGTTTAATGTTGATAGCCCTGATGCTCCTGATTGGAGATGTCACCAACATCACAAAGTTATTTTTAATCGGAGTTATGATTGCAACTATCAATCCGATCATCACCCACCTGATTGCCAAGATTGCTTATAACCGCGGCACGCCAATGGCTGAGGGCAGTTTTCTGATTAACGATTACGTCGCTGCCCAACGTCGCAGGAGAAGAAGCATGGTTCAAGAGGTTAAGAAAGGAGATGATAGCAGCTAATGATTGATATTTTAATGTTTCTGCTGCTGATCGTTCTCATCGTTGTCGCCTTTTCAATATTTGTTTTTAACGATTTACTTTATATAGTCATTATTTTTGGAGCCTACAGTATGATCATGTCGTTAATCTGGCAGCAGCTTAATTCGCCTGATCTTGCCATTACCGAAGCAGCTGTCGGTATTGGACTGACTGTATTAATGGTTACAGTGGTAACAAAAGTGGGGAGGCGGCCGCAATAATCACCTACCAGAAAATAATCCTGTATGGAATGTCTTTTATCCTGGTCGCATTGATTTTTTTCATGCTCATGCTTGCTGTAACGGAAATGCCCACTTACGGCAATCCCGATAACCCGCCCTTTAATCTTGTCTGGGAGCGGTATGTATACCAGGGGGTTGAGGAAAGCGGAGGCATAAATTTAGTGTCAAACGTTCTCCTCGATTACAGGGGTTACGATACATTAATGGAATCAACAGTACTTTTTGTAACTGTTGTTGCAGTTATGCTGGTCTGGGGAACCAGCAGCACACGCTCTAAAAAAGAAAAAAAATAAGCATAATTATCCCTGTGGGGAGAGGACTAGCCGGCTATGAATTACACTACATACTTACCAGTATTCCTGATCCTATTTCCCCTCGCCGGAGCACTTATTACCCTTCTTATTCCTGAAGAGAACGACCGCCTCCGTAATCCCCTGGCAATATTGATCAGCCTGATCAGCGCTGTGGCCATGATTATTGTCTTATATTATTTCTACCATTTTGGTGAATGGGAACTGTTAATTCACCAGATTGCCCCCGGCCTGGAAATAAAACTGCGTGTTGAACCTTTAGCTGCCCTGTTCGGTGGTACAGTGGCTATTCTCTGGTTTTTTTCCGTTCTTTACTCAACAGGGTACATGTCGCACGAGCATAATCGCCGCCGTTATTTTGTTTTTTACCTGATCTCTCTCGGCATGACTATGGGGGTCGCCCTGTCGGCAAACCTTCTTACACTTTACCTTTTCTACGAATTCTTAACTATTTTCACCTACCCCCTGGTAATCCATGAAGGGACGAAAAAAGCAAAAACAGCCGGGGTTAAATACCTGATCTACAGCTTTTTAGGGGCTGGCGCCATTTTAGTCGGTCTGATTCTGACTTACGGCAATACCGGCTCCCTGGAATTTGCCATGGGTGGTATCGTCGATCCTGCTACCGGTTCGCTGTTGATATGGCGAATTACTTTTATCTGCTTTATTGTCGGTTTCGGAGTAAAAGCGGCAATTATGCCATTGCATGCCTGGCTTCCTTCGGCAATGGCTGCGCCCACGCCGGTCAGTGCCCTGCTGCATGCGGTAGCTGTTGTCAAGTCGGGGGTATTCGGGATCCTCCGGGTTATGTACTCGGTATTCGGCATTACTGCCATGATCAGTTTACAGCTCGGTTTTTTTGTTGCCGGCCTGGTTTCAATAACCATAGTTGTTGCCTCAATTATTGCCCTGCAGCAGGACGTTTTGAAACGCAGGCTGGCCTATTCCACTATCAGCCAGCTTGGGTATATCATTTTAGGAGCCGGATTATTAAACATGACTGGCCTGACCGGGGGGCTGCTTCACATCATTAACCATGCCCTGCTAAAAATTACCCTTTTCTTTTGCGCAGGCGCAATCATTACCGTCACTGGAAAGAAGAATATTAGCGAACTGAACGGTATCGGCAAACAGATGCCGCTGACGATGATTGCTTTTACCATTGCCGCGATAGGAATGATCGGTATTCCGCCTGTTAACGGCTTTATATCGAAATGGTATATACTCCAGGCCAGCCTCGAAAGCGGCGCCCCTGTATTCGTTGCAGTATTAATCGGCAGCGCCCTTTTAAATGCAGCTTATTTCCTGCCGATTGTAATTGCCGCATTCTTCAAGGAGGGTGATTTTAAAGCTGTAAAAGGACCGGAAGCTCCCCTGTCGATGCTGATCCCGATTTTAATTCTGATCACAGGCTGCCTGGTCGTTGGAATAAACCTGCAGCTAACTGTCCCTTTCCTTCAGGATATTGCTGAATACCTGTTCTATGCAGGAGGTAACTAACCATGCCTCAGGAAATGTTATCCTACTTACCGCTAACAGCCGTTCTTATACCCCTGTTCTCTTTTTTCTTGATCATCTGTGCTCCGAATCTCGCCTGGTGGCGCAACAGCTGGGCCTTGATGGGCAGTGCCGGAACATTAATTGTAGTTGCCATGATGTTTCAACATCTGGCGGTGGGAATAATTCTAATTTTTGAGGTTCCATTGATAGTCAGCCCCTTCAGTTTTCTCTTCCGCGTCGACGAATTCGGATTTCTGTTCGCCCTGATCACTTCGTTTATCTGGCTGATGGCCACGATTTTTGCCATTGATTACATGAACCATGAAAATAACAGGGGCCGTTTCCTTGCTTTTTTTATGCTTACCCTCTGCGGTACAATCGGTGTTCCCCTGGCCGGCGACCTGATTACCCTGCTGCTGTTTTTTGAAATTATGTCCCTCGCTTCTTACGCCCTGGTTGTACATACCCAGACTAAAGAAGCTTTCAGTGCAGGCAATCTTTATCTTTACCTTGGAATTTTCGGTGGAATGAGCATTCTTACCGGTATCGGCTTTTTCTACTTCAGCTGCGGTTCCCTGGTCATCGCTCCGCAAGCCTGTCTGCTCGAAGGCTTAAGCGGTTATATGATTACAGCAGCTTCATTGATGATTATCGGGTTCGGGATTAAGGCCGGCATTGTTCCGCTCCATATCTGGCTGCCACGAGCTCACCCGGTTGCCCCTGCCCCGGCCAGTGCTCTACTTTCGGG
>SKPH01000011.1 GCA_007119615.1 Syntrophomonadaceae bacterium
CTCTCTCTTAGACTGTCGATAAAGCTTCCGGTTTAGGAGATAAAAAATACGTTCGCTAACCTGAAATAATTAAAAAGAGACCCAAAGACAGGAGGTTAAACAGATGAAATTTGAATTAACCGAAGATCAGGAAATGACGCGCCAAATGGTCAGAGACTTTGCGGAAAAGGAGCTGCAGCCAGGCGCGGAAGAACGCGACGATCGTGAGGAATTTTCGCGGGAAATCTTTGACAAGATGGGCGAACTGGGCCTGACCGGCATTCCCTGGCCGGAGGAATACGGAGGGGGAGGCTGTGATTACATCAACTACGTGATTGCAGTCGAAGAGCTTTCCCGGATCGATGCTTCGGCGGGGACCACCCTGTCGGCGCACACTTCGCTGGCCGGATGGCCGGTCTTTAAATACGGCAGCGAAGAACAGAAGAAAAAGTTTCTGGAACCGATGGCCCTCGGGGAGAAGCTGGGCGCATACGCCCTTACCGAACCGACTGCCGGCACAGATGCCGCCGCGCAGAGGACGACCGCTGTTTTAGACGGCGACAGCTATGTACTGAACGGTAATAAAATATTTACGACCAACGGGGGCGATGCGGAGATCAATATAGTCTTTGCCGTTACCGATAAAGAGAAAAAAGCAAAGGGAATCAGCGCTTTTATTGTGGAGAAGGGAACTCCCGGTTTTACTTTCGGCAAAAAAGAGCGCAAAATGGGTTTGCGTTCTTCGCCGACCCTGGAGCTGATATTCGATAGCTGCAGGGTCCCCAAAGAGAACCTGCTGGGTAAAGAGGGAGAAGGATTCAAAATTGCGATGGGCACGCTCGACGGCGGCCGCAACGGCATCGCCGCCCAGGCGGTTGGAATTGCCCAGGGGGCGATGGAGGAAGCGGCAAACTATGCCAAAAGCAGGGAACAGTTCGGGCAGCCGATTGCCAACTTCCAGGCAATCTCTTTTATGCTGGCTGATATGGGCACCAAAATAGAAGCTTCCCGACTCCTGACCTACCAGGCTGCTTACCTGGAAAGTGCCGGACTGCCTTACGGTAAGGAATCAGCGATGGCTAAACTTTTCGCGTCGGAGACAGCGATGGAGGTAACCACCAATGCGGTCCAGATCTTCGGGGGTTACGGGTATACACGGGATTACCCGGTAGAACGATTTATGCGTGATGCGAAAATTACCCAGATTTATGAAGGAACCAGTGAAGTGCAGCGGCTGGTTATATCGCGATATTTACTCTCTTAGCGTCGAGGCCGGAAATTTTGGTTCCGAATCCCTGCGCTGCTTACTGAAAGGGGCAGATCTTAAATGAATAAAGAAAAACCGGGCCTGATCATGGTTTTTACCGGCGACGGGAAGGGTAAGACTACCGCAGCTGTCGGCCAGGCCATGCGGGCCCTGGGCCACGGATATCGGGTCTATATGATCCATTTTATGAAAGGTCGCGATTACGGCGAGTTTTTAGCCACAGAAAAAATGGCCAACCTGACCATTGTACGTGCCGGGCGCGATTCTTTTGTCTGCCGCGAAAAACCGGATCCGGTTGATGCCGAATTGGCCCGGGAAGGATTTGTCAAGGCGGAAAAAGCGGTTATGAGCGGCGACTACGACCTGGTAGTTCTCGATGAGATTAATGTAGCGGTTGACTATGGATTGATTGCAGAAGAAGATCTGATCAGTCTCCTGAAGAGAAAACCGGAACAGGTATCAGTTATTCTGACCGGCCGAAACGCTTCTCCGGAACTGGTTAAGATAGCCGACATGGTCAGTGAAGTGCTGGCCATAAAACACCATTATGATCAGGGCGCCGACTGCTGTAAAGGAATCGAATACTAAACCAGGATCGACGGTACAGCTCCGGGAGAGATTTCTGCTTATTCAGGGTTCCACCGGAAAAGATTGCAGTGGTTATGATAGTCTTTAACCGGGAGAAATAATATACTGATGCTCTTATTTAAGGTTTGACGAGGAGGATAAATGCAGCAACTGGTAACAGAACTACTGCAGGGAAACCGCCGCGCGGCGGCACGGCTTATATCACTGGTCGAAAATGATGACCCTCAAAAGCGGGAGCTGTTGAAAGATCTTTACCCCCATACAGGTAACGCTTACGTGATCGGTGTAACCGGAGCGCCGGGTTCGGGCAAAAGCTCACTGGTCGACTGGCTCCTGAAACTGATGAGAAAAGACGGCCTGAAAGTAGGGGTAATTGCTGTCGACCCGACCAGCCCGTTTAGCGGGGGCGCTATTTTAGGCGATCGGATCCGGATGCAGGATCATGCTCTCGATCAGGATATATTCATCCGCAGCATGGGTACAAGGGGCAGCCTTGGCGGTCTTTCCAGGGCAACCAGGGAAGCAATCCAGGTTATGGATGCTTTCGGCAAGGATATTGTTTTGATCGAAACCGTCGGCGTAGGCCAGTCGGAGATCGATATTGTCCGGACCGCCGATTCCACGCTGGTGGTGCTAACGCCCGCCGGTGGAGACAGCGTGCAGACGATCAAGGCCGGAATTATGGAAATCGCAGATGTTTTTGCCGTCAATAAATCTGATCTGCCCGGTTCCGACAGGACGGTTACGGAAGTAAACATGATGCTCGATATGAAAAAAAGTAAAGAGTGGCGACCACCGGTGATACCGACAGTATCGTTGATTAATGAAGGCATTGATCAGTTATGGGAAGCCCTGCAGGAGCACCGCCGTTACATGGAAGAAAGCGGACGCCTGCTGGATATTAGGCGGGAGAGGGTCGGGCGTGAGCTGACTGAACAGGTAGAATACCTGGTCAAGAGCTCGATCTGGAACCAGGTTAAAGAGGAGATCGAGCTGGAAAGCCTGGTCGAAAAGATTGTCCACCGCCGCCAGGACCCTTACAGCGCGGCAGCTGATCTGCTCGACAAAATTAACTTTTACGGCCAAGAAGCCGAAGAGGGTGACTAAACAATGGATCAAGAGAAGCTCGACCGGATTAATAATCAAAAAAAACAGTGGGAGGAAGAGTCAAAACGGCTGGACGTACGCAGCGAACCCTGTGAAACAGTTTCCGGCAGGCCGATAGGGGCTCTATATACTCCTCTCGACACCGGAAGTCTCGATTATGAAAAGGACCTAGGCTTCCCGGGCAGTTACCCTTATACCAGGGGTGTTCAGACAAACATGTACCGGGGTCGAATCTGGACAATGCGCCAGTTTTCCGGATTCGGAGATGCTTCCGACTCCAATCGCCGTTACCGTTACCTGCTGGAACAGGGACAGACCGGTTTAAGTGTCGCTTTCGATTTGCCGACCATCATGGGCTACGATTCCGACAGCGAACGATCGCTCGGAGAAGTGGGCCGCTGCGGGGTGGCGATCGATTCGCTGGAGGACATGGAAGTGCTTTTTGACCGGATCCCGGTAGACCGGGTAACCACCTCGATGACTATTAACGGCCCGGCGGCAGTTCTCTGGTGCATGTACCTGGCCAATGCCGAGAAGCAGGGTATCGGGTTGGATCAGGTCGGCGGGACAATCCAGAACGATATTCTGAAGGAATATATTGCCCAGAAATCGTGGATCTTTCCCCCTGAGCCTTCAATGCGCCTGATTACCGATATCTTTGCCTTTGCCGCCGATCATGTCCCCCGCTGGAATACGATCAGCATCAGCGGCTACCATATCCGCGAAGCAGGATCGACCGCGGCCCAGGAGCTCGCGTTTACCCTGGCCGACGGATTTGCCTACGTGGAAGCGGGGATAAATGCCGGCCTTGATATTGACCGTTTTGCCCCGCGACTCTCATTTTTCTTTAATGCTCATATTGATTTTTTCGAAGAGATCTGCAAATACAGGGCGGCTCGTCGAATCTGGGCCCGCCGGATGAAAGAGCGCTACGGAGCCAAAGATGAGCGGTCGCTGAAGATGCGCTTTCACACCCAGACGGCGGGGTGCAGCCTGACGGCCCAGGAGCCGGAGAACAATATTGTGCGCACTACTATCGAAGCCCTTTCTGCTGTCCTGGGCGGAACCCAATCACTGCATACCAATTCGATGGACGAAGTGCTGGCCCTGCCGACGGAAAAAGCGGTAAAAATTGCCCTGCGCACCCAGCAGGTTATCGCTTACGAAAGTGGAGCAGCCAACACGATCGACCCACTGGCCGGTTCATATTTTATCGAAGCGCTGACCGATCAACTGGAATCCGAAGCCGAAGAATACTTCCGCCGTATCGACGAGCTGGGCGGAGTGCTTGCAGCGATTGACAACGGCTTTTTCCAGCAGGAGATTGCCGATGCCGCTTATGAATACCAGCGGGCGGTCGACCAGGGCCGGCAGGTGGTGGTCGGGGTTAACCGCTACAATACAGGAGAAGCGGTGCAGATCGATCTGCTCGAAATTGATCCGGATGTTGAGGAAAAGCAGGTTGGACGCCTTAAAAAATTAAAAGAGAAACGTGATGGCGATGCCGTAAAGCGCAGCCTTGAAGAACTGAAGAAAGGGGCCAGAGGGAACGACAATCTGATTCCGAAGATCCTGGAGGCGGTAAAGTTATATGCAACCGAAGGTGAAATTATTTCCGCGTTGAAAGAAGAGTTCGGCGAATACCGGGAAAAGCCGCTATTTTAAGCGGTCGGAAATAATAAGGATCTGAATTATAAAAGATCCTGTAATCCAACGTTTTTAAAGCATCATTAAAAAAATCAGGCTGAGATTCGGAACCAGGATTTAAAATTTTGATAGTCCCGGTATATTGCTTATTCCAATTTGAAATTGTGTGTCTAAAGTTGTGTTTTACACGGGGAGTGATCTTGTGAACAGTAAGAAGGTTCGAATATTAGTCGCCAAACCGGGCCTGGACGGCCATGATCGCGGAGCCAGGGTTGTAGCCCGGGCGCTGAGAGATGCCGGATTTGAAGTAATCTATACCGGTCTGCACCAGACCCCGGAGCAGATTGCCGAAACAGCCCTGCAGGAAGATGTAGACGCAGTCGGCCTGAGCATTCTCTCCGGCGCACACATGACACTGGTGCCGCGGGTGAAAAAATTGCTCCGGGATAACGGTATGGGCGATGTGCTTATGGTTGTGGGCGGGATTATTCCCGAGGATGACGGCCGCGAGCTGATAAATAACGGCCACGCCGACCAGGTTTTTACCCCCGGTGAGCCCCTGGACAATATAACGGACTACATTGGCAGTAAAATCAGATCGTAACCTTTCTACGCTTTAAAAAGTACCGGACCTGAAACCTGAGGGGAGATATAATGGCCAAGGCTGATCTGGAGAAGGCCAGGGAAAATGTGACGGCCCTGCGCCGCGAAATAGATAAACATAATTATTACTACCATGTCCTCGATCAACCCCTGATTGACGATCAGGAGTTTGATCGGCTGATGCGGGAACTCGAGCAGCTGGAGGAGGCTTATCCCGAATTACAGGATCCCGATTCGCCAACACGCAGAATCGGGGCCAAACCCCTGGAGGCCTTCGAGTCTCTCGAACATAAAGTGCCGATGCTCGGCCTGGACAATGCTTTCAGCGAAGAGGAGCTGGCCGATTTTGATGCCCGGGTTCGCAAGTTAACCGGCCTGAAGACAGTCGAATATTTTTGCGAGCTGAAAATTGACGGGCTGGCTGTATCCCTGCAATATGAAGGGGGTATTTTCAGACGCGGCTCTACCCGCGGCGACGGTTATACGGGAGAAGATATCACGCAAAACCTGCGGACGATCCGGCAGATACCGCTTCGCCTTCCCGAACCGCTGACCCTCGAGGCCAGGGGTGAGGTCTATATAAACAGGAAAGCTTTTGAAAAGCTTAACCGCCGCCGCGAAGAGGAAGGCCTGATGGTTTTTGCCAACCCCCGTAATGCCGCCGCAGGCTCACTGCGGCAGCTCGATCCACGGCTGACTGCAAAACGGCCCCTGCGTATATTCCTGTACGGCCTCGGCGAACATAACCTGGAGCTGACCCGGCAGGACAAACTGCTCGATTACCTGGAAAAAATCCAGCTGCCGGTAAACCCGCACCGCAGGATCTGCAGCGGCCTGGAAGAAGTTTGGCGCTACTGCAGCCGGTGGCAGGAAGAAAAACAAGAACTACCATACGAAATTGACGGGGTCGTGGTCAAGGTAAATGACCTTGAACAGCAGAAAAACCTGGGCACTACGGCCAGGAGCCCCCGTTGGGCCGTCGCCTACAAGTACCCACCGGAAGAGAAGATGACCCGGGTTTTAGATATCAGTGTTAATATCGGGCGTACCGGGGCAATTACTCCCGTAGCCCTGCTTGAACCGGTTACTTTAAGCGGAACCACAGTCCGGAGGGCCAGTTTACATAATGAAGATTTAATAGCCGAAAAAGAGATTAAAATCGGCGATACAATTATTGTGCATAAAGCGGGAGAGATTATTCCCGAGGTGCTCGGAGTTGTCAAAGAGAAACGCACCGGAAAAGAAAGTGAATTCAGGATGCCCCGCCACTGCCCTTCATGCGGCTCGGACACAGTGCGCTTAAGCGGTGAAGCCGCTCGGCGCTGCCTGAATCTGGCCTGCCCGGCTCAGCTGGTTGAAAAGCTGGTTCACTTTGCTTCCCGCCGGGCGATGGATATTGAAGGACTGGGGCCGGCTGTGGCTGAATCGGTTTATAACAGTGAACTGGTCAGGGATGTCGGCGATCTCTATTATCTGAAAGTTGAACAACTGGCCAGCCTGCCGCGGATGGCTGAAAAGTCTGCTGAAAACCTGGTCAGCTCAATTGATAAAAGCAGGGGCAACCCCCTGAGAAGATTGTTGTTTGGGTTGGGAATCCGTTTTGTGGGCGAAAAAGCAGCCCGCCTCCTGGCCGAGCGCTTCGGCACACTGGACCGGCTGCGCGAAGCCGGTGAAGAAGAATTAATCGCGGTAGAAGAAATCGGTCCGAAAATTGGCGAAGCGGTGGTGCGGTTTTTTAATACCACGGAGACCGGTCCGGTTCTCGATAAATTGAAACGGGCCGGGGTAAATTTTACCGAGCCGGTCGCGCAAAAAGAAATCGGAGCGCTTGCCGGTAAAACCTTTGTCTTCAGCGGTTCGCTGCAGGCTTACACCCGCGATGAAGCGGCGGCCCTGGTTGAAGAAAGAGGAGGCAGGGTTAGCTCTTCGATCAGCAGGAAAACCGATTACCTGGTAACGGGAGACGATCCGGGCAGCAAGTTGGCCAAAGCCGGGGAGCTGGGTGTGGAGGTAATCGGTGAAGAGAGGTTTAAAGAGTTGATATCGCAAGCACCGGCCGGTAATGATGTATAATCGGTATGAGGAGGCGCAGCGATTATGGCGGAAGATAAAATTTCACAGCTGGCGGGCGACGGCGACAGCAAGCTTTTACTGCAGACTATAATTGATTCACTCTCTGATGCCGTTTCCGTGGTCGATGAAAACGGGATCGGGATTATGATTAACCGCGCCTATACCAGGATTACCGGGATGACCGAAGAGCAGGTCCTGAACAAGCCCGCTACCGTCGATATTGCCGAAGGTGAAAGTGTGCACCTGCGGGTTTTGCAGACGGGTAAACCGGTAAAAGGGGTGAGGATGAAAGTCGGCCCTTTTCGCCGGGAAGTAATCGTCAGCTGCGCCCCGTTGATTATCAAGGGCGAACTCAAAGGCAGCGTCGGCGTTATTCATGATATCTCCGAGCTGAGGCGGGTAATGGAAGAGCTGGAACGAACCCGCAGGCTGATCAGAAAACTGGAATCACGCTACACCTTTGACGATATTATCGGCGCCAGCAATCAGATCAGGGATACGGTGGAGAGAGCCAAACAGGCTGCAGCCACGCCGGTATGCGTCCTGCTTCGCGGTGAATGCGGTACAGGTAAAGAGCTTTTTGCCCATGCCATCCATCATGCCAGCGCTAGGGCGGAAAAACCTTTTATCCGGGTAAACTGTGCCTCACTGACCGATACTCTTCTCGAGAGCGAACTTTTCGGTTACGCTGACGGTGCATTTACCGGGGCGAAAAAAGGCGGGCGCAAAGGTTATTTTGAAGAAGCCGACAGCGGAACTCTTTTTCTCGACGAAATCGGGGCTATGAACCTGGAAGCCCAGGCCCGGCTGCTGAGGGCAATCCAGGAGGGTGAAATTATCAGGGTCGGTGAATCGAGATCCCGCAGTGTCGATGTCCGGATCATTGCGGCAACCAATACCGATCTGGAAAAGATGACTGATCAAAAGTATTTCCGCAAAGATCTTTATTACCGCCTCAATGTATTTCCAATAGTAATGCCTCCGCTGAAGGAAATAAAAAGCGATATCCCGCTGCTGGTTAAACATTTTCTCGCCCGCTACGCCCAGGAATACGGACGCACGGTGGTTGAAATTACCCCGGCGGTATACCGCCGCCTGAAAGAATACGACTGGCCGGGTAACATGCGTGAGCTGCAGAACGTTATTGCCCGGGCCCTGATCAACCTGGATCGCGATGAGCATGTAATTGAAGAACGGCACCTGATGATGCCCTTCATAACCACACCTGAAACCGGCAGCGGCCAGGTTTCGGCGCCCCCGGAGGGCACGCTGAAAGATCTGCACGACTCCTGGGAAAAAGAGCTGCTGCTAAGGGTTCTGCGTGAGGTTGAAGGTAATAAAGCAGAAGCCGCGCGGCGGCTCAATATTTCAATTCGCAACCTCTATAATAAACTCCACCACCACAAACTAATCTAATCATACGGTTTAAAAGTATATTGTCAGCCGGATCGCTCTCCTGCCGTCCCTGATTATTTAACCATGCAGATCTCAATTTTCTGAGCCTGATTTCCGACTCTAATTTCACATGGTACGAAAATTGCTTCTTTTATAGATCAGTTGGGTTAAATAACCTGGATTAGATAACTGGGAGGGGTGCTTATGTCCGGTTACCTGGACAGAATGGCAGAACAGGGATTTGAAGAAGTAAGCCTGTTTCACGATCCCGAGACAGGATTAAAGGCGGCGATTGCTATTCACAGCACAGCACGCGGGCCTGCACTCGGCGGAACAAGAATGTGGACCTATCCAAACGAAGAGGCTGCTGTCGACGATGTTATGTGCCTGGCGCGCGGGATGAGTTATAAGTCGGCTGCAGCCGAACTGCCGCTTGGTGGAGGGAAGGGAGTTATCATCGGTGACCCCTGCAGGGATAAAAGCGAGGCCCTGTTCAGGGCGTACGGACGTTTTGTCGAAAGGCTTAACGGAAGATTCATCACAGCTGCAGATATGGGTACGGAAGAATGCGATCTGGACTGCATCCGGATGGAAACAGAACACATCGTCGGCGGATCAGCCTTAGGCAGCCCTTCCCCTTACACAGCTTTCGGAACCTGGAAGGGAATTAAAGCTTGCGCGGAAGAGGTTTTCGGCACTTCCAGCCTGGAGGGACTGACCATTGCGGTTCAGGGTATCGGAAGTGTGGGCATGGCATTATGTGCGCATCTGGCGGAAGAAGGATCACAGTTGATAGTTGCAGATCTTGATCAGAAAAAAACCAGGCAGGCTGAGGAACTCTGGAAGGTCAAAGTGGTATCTCCCGATGAGATTGCCGATCAAAAGTGTGATATCTACGCCCCCTGCGGCGGGGGAGGCGCTGTGAATGCCGACAGTGTTAACCGGCTGAATTGCCGGATAGTTGCCGGCGCCGCCAACAATGTCCTAAAAGAAAGTAAATATGGAGCCGTTTTAAGCGAACGCGGTATATTATATGCGCCGGATTACATTATCAACGCCGGTGGAATTATCTTTGTTGAATACAGCAGACAGGGAAATAAGGACCCGGAAGAAATTAAAACAGTAATTACCGGGATCGGGGGCCGTCTGAAAGAAATATTCCGCCGTTCCCGCGAACAGCAGCTGCTTCCGGAAGAGGTTGCCGATCTGTTTGCTGAAGAAAGGCTGAAAGAGAAAGTTGGATAATGCTTAAAGAAAATAGACCATGCAATATTTTGCAAGCAAACAATTACAAATTGCAGGTTATTGCAAGGGAGGATTGATCACTATGAACGAGATGTTTGAGTTCAGGCTGCACGGACGCGGGGGTCAGGGTATAGTTGTGGCGGCTTCGATATTTGCTGAAGCGGTATTCCTTGAAGGGTTCTACGCCCGGGCATTTTCGCTATTCGGTGCAGAAAGGCGCGGAGCCCCGGTAACTGCGTTTATTCGCGTCAGTAAAGATCGCCTGATGCCCCGGAGCCGGATTTATCAGCCCGATTATGTAGTAGTTTTCGATTCAACGATCACGGGCAGCACCCTGATTGCAGGCTTGAAAGATGAAGGGACCCTGCTGGTTAACGGCGGTGAGAGCTGGGATGATAACCTGACCGGGATCCTGGGGCCGGATAACCGGTATCAAATTAAAACGGTTGATGCAACGCAGATAGCATGGAAGCATAAGCTCGCTATCGGTAGTTTTCCGATGGTTAACACCGTGATGCTTGGGGCCATGGGACGAATCAGCGGCCTTACTTCACTGGAAAATCTGATTTCGTCGATCAAGAAACGGGTCTCGGCCAGCATTGATGCCAATATAAGCGCCGTAACTGAAGGTTACGAAAGAGTAAAGGAGGTGGAACGGCTTGTTACCTGAGGTGACTAAAGATCCAGTATGCTATTCATGCGGAACTGAACCCAGTTCTGCCAATAAGACCGGGGAATGGCGGTTTTTAACCCCCGAAAAAGATATCAGGTTGTCACCCTGCCGACAGGGCTGCCTGCTGGACGGAGAAATCCCAGCCTGGCTGGAAGCTGTAAAAAACGGCAGGTGGGAAGAAGCATGGCAGATTATGAGTCGTTATAACCCTTTTCCCGCCCTTACCGGCTACGTTTGTTTCCACCCCTGCACGGAAAATTGCAACCGGGGACAACTGGACCAGGAGATAGAGATCCATGCCGTGGAGCGGGCAATCGGGGAGTGGAGACTTGAGAATTATAAGCGCGTGGACAGGCCGAAAGAAGTTAAAGGCCAGGCAGCTGTTGTCGGCTCGGGGCCAGCCGGGCTCAGCTGTGCCTACTATCTAAACCAGGGTGGATACGAAGTGACTGTCTTCGAGCGGGAAAAAGTGATCGGGGGTATGTTTGCCCTCGGTATTCCCGAATACCGCCTGCCGCGGAAAGTGCTGAAGAAAGAACTCTCTGTGTTGGAAGAGGAGGGAATCAGGTTTGTCAGCGGATGCCATGTAGGTCAAGATGTTTCTCTGTCCGGGCTTTATGAAGATTACGACACTGTATTCCTGGCTCCCGGAGCCTGGAAACCCAGAAAAGCGGGAATTCCCGGCGAAGAGAGCGGGGGAGTTTGGAATGCCCTTGATTTTCTCAGCCTGCTCAACAAGGGCCATCAACCCGAGATAGCAGACCCTGTTGTGGTGATCGGCGGGGGTAACGCCGCGTTAGACAGCGCCCGCAGCGCCCTGCGGATGAGCAACGTTAACCATGTTAAGCTTATCTACCGCCGCAGCAGAACTGAAATGCCGGCAAATCAGGCGGAGGTCGAAGCCGCGGAACACGAAGGGGTTGAATTGATTTTTAACGCCCTGCCGCGGAAAATTGAAGAAGAAGGTAAGATTAAGGAGATAACTTTTGATTTCTGCAAAACCAACCTCAAAGGCCTGGTTGTCGATCAAAGCCGCTCCTTCGAAGAAAAATGTGGAACGGTAATAATGGCGCTCGGCCAGGAAATCGATCCTTCAATATTCGGAGAGCCGGTAAAAGATAGCTTATTCTATGCCGGAGGTGACTTCACCAGCGGACCGGCTACAGTCCCCGATGCAATCCGGGCGGGTCGAATTGCCGCTATGACTATAATCGCCCGCGATGCCGGCCTGCCTGAGCCCGATTTGATGCTTCCCGACCTGGAACCGGTTGCTTTTGAAGAGTTGAACCTGGAAGCAAAGATTAATCTCAGTCTACAACAGAGCCAGGCAAAACCGGATGAAGAAGCCGGCCGCTGCCTGGGTTGTGGAACCTGCAATTCATGCGGAATTTGCTATATTTTCTGCCCGGATATGGCAGTGGAAAAAGTAGATAATCGCTACCAGCTAAATATGGACTATTGCAAGGGGTGCGGTATTTGCGTTAAAGAATGCCCGGCCCGGGCCATGGTGATGGAAGGAGGCATGGAATAATGGCCTTTGAATTAATGAGTGGGAGCCAGGCTGCCGCCGTGGCCGTTCAGCGGGTCGGAATTGACCTCGTAGCGGCTTATCCGATTACGCCCCAGACAGCTATTGTCGAAACGCTGGCTAACTTTGAAGCTAAAGGGGAGCTGGGCGGCGAGTTTGTCAGCGTTGAATCGGAATATGCAGCGCTGGCCTGCTGTTACGGGGCTGCGGCTACCGGAGCGAGAGCTTTTACGGCTACGTCTTCGCACGGCCTGGCCTACATGCATGAAATAATTCACTGGTGCAGCGGGGCCCGCGTTCCGATTGTCATGGTTAACGTAAACAGAACTATCGGAGCGCCGTGGAGCCTTGATCCCGACCAGGGAGACAGCCTCAGCCAGCGTGATACAGGATGGATGCAAATTTACTGTGCAAACGCCCAGGAGGTTTTCGATACCGTCCTGCAGGCCTATGCCCTCGCCGAAGAGCTGCTCCTGCCCTGTATGGTTGTTTTTGACGGCTTTTATATCTCTCACACCTATGAAGCGATAGATGTCGCGGAGAAAGAGGAAGTGCGAAGATTTATCGGCCCACCGGGCTTTGAGGCCCAGGTAAAACCGGGGTCTCCGGGAAATACCCATGCCCTGACTACCGGCGAAAACCAGCTGCTGCTGGTCAGGAATCGGCACGAAACTATGCTCAGGGCACCTGCCGTTTTTGAAGAAATTAATAAGCGGTTTAGCGATATTATGGGGCGAAGTTATAAAATTATCGATTATGTGATTCCGCCCGGCGCCAAAACTGTGTTCCTGGCGGCAGGCAGCACCTCGGAAACGGTAAGATGGGCCCTGCCTAAATTGAATAATACCGGCTTAATCCAGCTGAGGATGTTCCGCCCGTTTCCAGCCGGGCAGCTTCGCAGCGTCCTGGCAGCTCACGATGTGGAGAAAGTGATAGTTGTCGACCGTAACTGTTCAACCGGGATGGGTGGAATTTTCGCCCAGGAACTGCGGTCTGCGCTTTACGAAATGGAAAATCCTCCGCAGGTGCAGGATATGATTTTAGCCGGTGGAGTGGATCTTACTTTTGAAATGCTGGAAAAAATACTCATTCCGGGACCTGATGAAAGCCGTACAGAGGATAAGTGGGGGGTTGATTTGAAATGAAAATTGAAGAGTTAAACCGCGAATCGGAGATGCTTTATTCCGGCCACAACGCCTGTCCGGGCTGCGGCGCCGCCCTGGCGGTGCGTTATCTGACCAGGGCCCTTGGACCGGACCTGGCCATCGTGCTGACGGCATCCTGCTGGAGTATTATTTCCGGCATGCCGCCGCTAACAGCCCTGAAGTGCCCGATCCTGCACTGCCCATTTCCCAGTGCCGGTTCCGTAGGCAGCGGCGTTAAGAGAGGCCTGGTTGCCAAAGGAAAGCCGGACACTACCGTAGTTGTGCTGGCCGGAGACGGTGGCACTTTTGATATCGGGTTACAGGCACTTTCCGGCGCCGCCCAGCGCAATGAAGACTATATTTTTGTCTGTTACGACAATGAAGCATACATGAATACCGGAATGCAGACCAGTTCGGCCACCCCATTCGGAGCCCGGACTGCAACGGCACCATACCCGCTGTTCAAGGCGGGCCAAAAGAAGGATATTATGCAGATTATGGCGGCGCACAGCATTCCCTATGCCGCAACGGCCACGGTAGCTTTTCCGGAAGATATGGAGGAGAAACTGAAAAAAGCCAAAAAAATAAGCGGGTTCAGGTTTATTCATATACTTTCACCCTGTCCTCCGGGCTGGGGAACAGAGTCCGCAGATACGATCCAGATCTCCAGGCTGGCGGTAAATACCGGTTTCTTCCCCCTGTATGAAATCAGGGACGGTGTTTCCTGGGAGATGACTTTGAAGCCGGATAGAAGCAGAATTCCGCTAAAAGAGTACCTGGGCGCCCAGCGTCGCTTCAAACAGATGGATGATCGGAGGATCGAAATACTCCAGGAGGAAGTAGATCACGACTGGGAATGCCTGATGGAAAAAGTTAACACTGCAGATTAGACTGCGCGCTGATCCCGAAGCAGTTGTTCTCAGTTCGCTTCGGGTAATATGCGCACGGGCCGGCTTCAGCCATGCGCTGAGGCATCCCCCGCCAAATCACCGGGGCTGAAGCCCGGCTGCCTGCGGCAGATCGAAAACCTGAAATCTTATGCCGGAGTGCGACGAGAAGAACCTTACGCGATGTTATTTGCTTTGGAGCTTCAAATATCCGGGATCCTGTTTTCAAATTACAGTTTTAAACACCCGGGTAGCGGCACAGGTGAGCCGGCTTTTTTTGCCTGTTTCGACTTCAATTAACGGTTCAGGAAACCCGCGTTTTCCAAAATATTTAAACGTCCCCTGTCCGATTTAAGAGACCTGATCCCGGTGGTTGAAAAAACAAGTCTGAGACCAAAAGCTTAATTATCTGTAAGCAAAAACCTGAAACTGCTTAGATTATTAGAATTTTAGTCCTTTATGCATTCAAAATTATTAAATATCAGGAACAAGCCAAATATACAGTATATTAATATGAATCGTCAAACCAGTTTAGTTAATTATAATAAATTTTAGAATTATAATAAATATTATAATCGGTTGCAGGAATTTTTAAGCCGGAAGCAGAAAATTAATGTGATAGCAAGGATCCATGAACTTAAATACTCACGACTAACAGGGAGGTGTCTGGTTTTGCGGGAACTTGCCGCGTCAACTATTTCCGACCACGTGGCCGAGATGTGCCAGGAGGCAAACATCTATCTGGGGGAAGATGTATTTAAAGCGTTAAGAAAATCCCTGGAAACAGAAGAATCGCCAACAGGCAAAGAGGTGCTTAAACAGCTGATTGAGAATGCGGAAATTGCCCGAAATGAGCAAACCCCGATCTGCCAGGATACAGGGTTTGCCATTTTTTTCGTTGAATGGGGGCATGAGGTCCATTTAACGGGTGGAACTCTGGAAGAGGCAATCAACGCCGGTGTAAGGAGGGGTTACGAAGAGGGGTATCTGCGCAAATCAGTCGTCACCGATCCGCTCTATGATCGGAAAAATACAGGCGACAATACCCCCGCGGTAATCTATACCGATCTTGTTCCGGGTGACAGGGTAAAGATTTCATTTGCCCCCAAGGGCGGCGGCAGCGAAAATATGAGTACGGTTAAGATGCTGAAGCCATCTGATGGAGAAGCCGGAGTAATCGATTTTGTAGTTAATCATGTCAAAGCGGCAGGGCCCAACCCCTGCCCGCCAATCGTAGTGGGAGTCGGGATCGGCGGAACTTTCGACAAGGTTGCCGTACAGGCTAAGAAAGCGCTGTTCCGACCGGTTGGAGAACCCAATCCCGACAGCAGGTTTGCTGAGCTGGAGAAAACAATTCTGGGCAAAATAAATGATCTTGGAGTCGGGCCCCAGGGCTTCGGCGGACGGACTTTTGCCCTTGCTGTGCACATTGAAACCTACCCATCTCATATCGCCAGTATGGCTGCGGCAGTTAATATAAACTGCCATGCCGCCAGGCACCTGGAAAGAATTATTTAACTGCAGAGGAGAAAGGAGGAAGACCGCTATGGAACCGAAGAGGATTCAGGCTCCATTGACTGATGAAGATGTGATGTCATTAAAAGCAGGAGACAATGTCCTGATTAACGGGGTTATCTTTACCGCCCGTGATGCCGCTCATAAAAAGCTGGTTGAACTGATGGATCAAGGTGAACCGCTGCCAATCGACCTGACGGGGCAGTTCATATACTACGTCGGACCTACACCGGCTAAGCCCGGCCAGGCTATAGGATCGGCAGGCCCGACTACCAGTGGACGAATGGATGCCTATACACCGCGTATGCTGGAGCACGGAATGAAAGCCTGTATCGGTAAAGGGTTACGCAGCCAGGTGGTTAAAGATGCCCTGCAAAAACATAAGGGAGTTTACCTGGCGGCAGTAGGAGGAGCGGGGGCCCTGCTATCGAAAAAAATTAAAAAAAGTGAAGTTGTGGCTTACCCCGAACTCGGCGCCGAGGCGATCCACCGTCTTGAAGTGGAAGATTTCCCGGCCACGGTTATTAATGACGCCTATGGTAATGATCTCTATGCGGAAGGCGCCAAAGCATACGCCAGGTAGATCCGGAAGATCAGAAATCGGATCTCAGGGGCCGGAAGTCAGAGAATTTAGAACTCAGAAGCTGAATAACATTTTTGAGCATTGAGATCCGGCGCGGAAAATAATAAATTTTAAAGGTTTCTAGATTACTGTGTCTTTAAGAATATGTAGGATTACAGGATTCAGGTTATGATCGGTTTTACTATCTTAATGGGAAAGTAGGGACAGAAAGATGACCATGAATAAAGATGAGTTACTGGCCAAGGCTAAAAAACCGGCCCAGGACGCAATGCGTTTGCATCCCTTTTACAAGGGAAAAATTGAAGTCAATCTAAAATGCTGTGTTCGTGATATCGGCGACTTTGCCATCTGGTATACCCCGGGTGTGGCAGAACCCTGTAAGGCGATTGCCGATAAAAAAGAACTGGTTTACGAATATACCAATAAAGGCAACTTCCTGGCAGTTGTATCCGACGGCACCAGGGTTCTGGGCCTGGGCGATATCGGTCCGGAAGCCAGTATGCCGGTAATGGAAGGGAAAGCGCTGCTCTTTAAGTATCTGGGGGGCGTCGATGCTTTCCCGGTTTGTGTCGATACGAAAGATCCCGATGAATTGATTAACTTTGTTAAGATGATGCAGCCCTGCTTCGGCGGCATTAACCTGGAGGATATTTCCAGCCCGAAGTGCTTTTATATCCTGGATCGGCTTAAAGAAGAGTGCCACATTCCAGTCTGGCACGACGATCAGCAGGGCACAGCGATGGTTACCCTGGCCGGCCTGATTAATGCTTTAAAGATTGTCGGTAAAAAGATGGAGGATGCGAAAATTGTACTGGTTGGAGCCGGCGCCGCCAATATTTGTACCAGCAGGTTGCTGATTTCTGCCGGTGTGGATCCTCAGAAAATTATAGTGGTTGACAGTAAAGGAACCCTGCACAAAGGACGCACTGAACTCAAGGAAGAGCACCCGGCAAAGTGGGATTTGGCCCAGACTACCAACCTGGGCGGAGTGGTCGGCGGTGTGGCTGAGGCCTGCAAGGGCGCCGATGTGATGATTGGTTTATCGAAGCCGGGTCCGGATACGATTAAAAAAGAATGGATTGAAAGTATGGCCAAAGATGCTATCGTTTTTGCCTGCGCCAACCCGATACCGGAAATCTGGCCCTGGGAAGCAAAAGAAGCGGGAGCAAGGATTGTTTCGACCGGCCGTTCTGATTTTCCGAACCAGGTCAATAACTCGCTTGGATTCCCGGCGATATTCAGGGGTGTTTTAGATGTTCAGGCTACCGGCATTTCTGATTCAATGTGTATAGCGGCAGCAGAGGAGTTGGCTGCGTGCGCGCCCAAGGGCGGTATGGATCCGGAAATGATCCTTCCGACTATGGATATGTGGGAAGTATTCCCGCGGGTCGCCACGGCTACGGCTCTGAAGGCTATTGAGGAAGGCCTGGCCAGGGTTGAACTGAGCCGCGATGAAATCTACAAAAAAGCAGAAGAAACAATTAAACGTGCTCAGGACCAGACTAAGGCGGCCATGGACCAGGGCTTTATCCCGATGCCGCCGTCCGAATAAACGAGGTGGATAATATGAATGACAAAATAGCGATGGTTGACATCTTTCTCATGGGCAAGCGTTATACGGTTCCTGAAACGCTTACGATCATTGATGCGATGGAGTACGCCGGGTACCAGTTGGTCCGCGGCTGCGGCTGCCGGGCCGGTTTCTGCGGGGCCTGCGCCACAGTTTACAGGATGGCCGGAGACTATGAGCTTAAAGTTGGCCTGGCCTGCCAGACGAAGGTTGAAGACGGCATGTACCTGGCCCAAATCCCTTTTTTCCCCGGCCGCAAAGCTAATTTTAACCTGGAGGATATCAAGCCTTCCACGGCCCATTTTACCCAGCTTTATCCTGAAGTGTACCGCTGCCTGGGTTGTAGTTCATGCAGCAAGGTTTGTCCGCAGGATATCGATGTGATGCAGTATATTGCCTATATCCAGCGTGGTGACTTTGAAAAGGCGGCTGATATTTCATTCGACTGCCTGATGTGCGGGCTGTGCGTTTCCCGTTGTCCCGCCAACATAGTTCACTACAATGCCGCCCTGACAGCCCGCCGCCTCTACGGCCGCTATATCGCCAAACCTGATCCTTTTCTGGTGGAGAGGGCAAAAGCAATTGAAGAGGGCAAGCTGGATGCGGAAATAGACGAGCTGGTTGCAGCGGATGATGAAAAGCTGCAGGAGCTTTATAATACCCGTGAAATTGAAAAGTAGACCTGGAGAGGAGGAGCGTTTAAGTTGGCTTATACACCACAGTTACTGGAGTTAATGAAGAAAGTCGAAGAAACCAGGCCCTCCCGGGTCGGCGTTAATTTCCCACGAATGTCCCAGGAGGAACGACGGGATGTTCTGGAAAAATTCCATCCCGATTATATTGAAGACGGGTTCAGAAAAATAAAGGTAGGGGTCGATAAGGGTACCCGTTTGCCTACCGAAATGGCCGATGTTTTTGAATCCTGGAGCCGCCTGCGCGATGTGGACCTTGATCTCAATGCACCGCCCGACTACGACGTTGACGTGTTAATCATCGGCGGCGGGGGAGCAGGCGCTTCAGCGGCGCTCGATGCCCATGCAGCCGGCGCCGATGTATTGATTGCCACAAAGCTGCGTTTCGGAGATGCCAATACCATGATGGCCCAGGGCGGCATTCAGGCAGCGGACAAGGAGAACGATACCCCGGCGATCCATTACCTCGATGTAATGGGAGGCGGGCGTCTGGAAAATGTGCCCGAACTGGCACGGGCGCTGGTCATGGATGCTCCGCTGGTGATCAAGTGGCTTGAAGATATGGGAACCATGTTTGACAAAAAGGAAGACGGCACAATGATTACTATTCACGGCGGAGGGACTTCCCGTAAGCGGATGCACGCCGCCCGTGATTATACCGGGGCCGAAATAATGAGAACCCTGAGAGATGAAGTAATCAATAAGGGACTTACCGTAATTGAATTCAGCCCTGCGGTTGAAGTAATCCTCGATAATGAGGGCCGGGCCGCCGGAGCTGTGCTCTATAACCTGGAAACCGAACAGTACCAGATAGCCCGGGCTAAAACGGTGATTATAGCCACAGGCGGCTCGGGCAGGCTGCATTACCGCGGTTTTCCGACCAGCAACCATTACGGGGCTACCGCCGACGGCCTGGTTATGGGCTACAGGGCCGGCGCTAAAACAATTTATGCCGATTCGATTCAGTATCATCCGACCGGGGGAGCTTATCCACCACAGCTGCTTGGTCTCCTGGTAACCGAGAAAACGCGCGGACTGGGCGCCACACCGCTTAACATCAATGGTGAGCAGTTTGTTTATCATCTGGAGACCAGGGATGTTGAATCCTCGGCGATAATTCGTGAATGTGCTGAACGGGGTCTCGGGGTACCGCTACCGACCGGTATTACCGCGGTTTGGCTTGATTCGCCGCTGATTGAACTTACTCACGGTGAAGGGACTGTTGAAAGGCAGCTTCCGGCCATGATGCGGCAATTCCAGCGTTTTGATGTCGATATCCGTAAGGTCCCAATGTTGATATACCCGACCCTGCATTATCAGAACGGAGGGCTGCTGATCGATGAAAACGGCCATAGTTCTGTCGAAAATCTCTACGTGGCCGGAGAAGCAGCCGGAGGGATCCACGGAACCAACCGCTTAATGGGTAACTCCCTGCTCGACATCATCGTTTTCGGACGGCGGGCCGGCAGGGATGCGGCGGCAAAGAGTAAAGATATGCCTGTACCGGAGAAACTGAATCTCGATCATCTCGCTTCCTACCACAGGGAGCTGGAGGAGACAGGTGCGGCAGATGACAGGATTGGTCCGATCCTTTTGCCGCATTACACTCACCGGTAATGCACGACAGTAAAGGAAAACAAAGCCTGCCCCTCGAAGGCCTGGTAATTTTAGATCTGACCCGGCTGCAGCCGGGTCCGCTCTGCACAATGCTGCTGGGTGATTACGGGGCTGAAGTAATTAAGATTGAAGATACAGATGCCGGCGACCAGACCAGGTCCGTCGGCCGTATTTTTGAAGGCAGCGGTTCACTGTTCCGCCAGTTGAACCGGAATAAAAAAAGCCTGGCTCTGAATCTGAAAAGCGATCAGGGCTGCGAGGTCGTGAAGAAACTTGCCGCCGGCGCCGATGTTCTTGTTGAAAGTTTCCGGCCCGGAGTTATGGATCGACTTGGCCTGAACTATGAAGCGCTCAGGACGATTAACAGGCAGTTGATTTACGCATCGCTGACCGGTTATGGCCGGGAAGGGCCGTACCGGGACAGGGCCGGCCATGATATTAACTATCTGGCGCTTTCGGGACTGATTGAACTGAATGCTGAAAAAGGATCCGCCCTGAAAGTTCCTGCTTTTCAGGTAGCCGATATTGCAGGGGGCGCCATGATGGCAACTAATGGTATTATGATAGCTTTATACCGCCGAGCGCAAACCGGACAGGGCGATTATGTCGATATTTCGATTACCCGCGGATTACTGCCCTGCCTGGCATTAGCCGCGGCAGGATTAAACAGCGGCGATGATCTGGCCAGGCGGGGCAAAGGACAAATAACGGGTGGTTATGGATGTTACAATATTTACGAAACCTCCGACGGAGAATATTTTTCTTTAGGCGCCCTGGAGCCGGTTTTCTGGAAAAGATTTTGCGAAACCGCAGGCAAACCCCACTGGATTGTCCGCCAGTTCGAACAGGAAGGGCGGGAAGAATTAATTCATGAAGTTCAGGCTTTGTTTAAAACAAAATCCAGGGCGCAGTGGGAAGATCTGTTTGCTTCGGTCGATGCCTGCTGTGAACCGGTCCTGAGTCTGGAGGAAGCGATAAAACACCCTCTTAACCGTGACGACCAATCCTGGATCAGATCTTTAAACAGCGAAGGCGAGGCTGAGATAATCCCAGGATTTCCGCTGTTTTTTTCCGGTCGCCCCGGAGAAATGCACCGGCCCCCGCCACGGCACGGCCAACATACAGCAGAGATACTTCTATCGCTCGGTTACGACAGTCACGCAATTTCCAATCTAAGCAGTACTGGAGTCATTAAGATCAGCGACAAATAATGTCTTTTTGGAAATTTTGGACTTTACCGGAAAGGTTGTCCGATCTATAATAACTTATGAAAGTAAGTAAGCATAATTTAAAAAAAGAAGAACGAATTGCACTAATTTTAGATAAACTGGCCGAATACTACCCCCGGGTAAAAACCGGCCTGGTTTACGATAACCCATACCAGCTTTTTGTGGCTACTGTGCTCTCGGCGCAGACCATGGATGAGCAGGTAAACCGCATAACAACAAAGCTTTTTTCTGCTGTTCCCTCCATCACCGAGATGTCCCGCCTGCAACCTGAAGAACTGGAGCCATACTTAAAAAGCTGCGGACTATACCGCCAGAAGAGCCGTTCAATTATTGCGGCGAGTCGTATGATTGTCGAAAAATATGGCGGCCTGATTCCCGATCAGTTTGACGAGTTAATCAAGCTGCCGGGAGTCGGCCGAAAAACAGCAAACGTCATTATCAGCAGCGCTTTTGGCCGGCCTGCGCTGGCTGTAGATACACATGTTTTCCGGGTTTCGAAAAGGTTGGGGTTAGCTGAAGGCAAAACTGTAGAAATTGTGGAAGACGAGTTAAAAGAGGTTGTTCCGATGGAAAGTTGGATTAAGATTCATCATCGGTTGATTGCGCATGGGCGGAAAGTGTGCCATGCCCGCAAACCGGAGTGTAAGATCTGTTTTTTAAACGATCTATGCCCAGATGCAAGAGAAAGGGGAATTAATTAATGAGTTGGAAGCAGTTAAGTAAAGATGATCTCAGATTAGCCTGCAAATTGAAGGACGTTGAATTCGATACTACAGCGGAGGTACCACCTCTTGATGGCATGATCGGCCAGGAAAGGGCTGTAAAGGCCACTGAATTCGGTCTGCGTATTAAGCAACCCGGTTACAATATTTTTATGACCGGCCTGACCGGGACAGGTAAATCAAGCTATGCCCAATCACTGATTAAAAAGATCTGCATCGATGAACCGGTCCCGGATGACTGGTTGTATGTCTATAATTTCGACCATCCCCATGAACCTATCTCTTTAAATTTGCCCGCCGGGAAAGGCAGAAATTTTTGTGAACAGGTCGAAGAACTGCTGGAAGACCTGAAGGAAAATATACCGAAAGCTTTTGAAGGCGAAGAATATGAACGGCAGAAATCGGAATTTATGAAGGAATTTCAGGCCGCCAGGGGGGAACTGCTGGAGGAACTGAACAAGACTGCACAGGAGAAGGGTTTTGCATTGAAGCGAACCTCTGCCGGTTTCATAACTATCCCCCTGCAGGAAGGCGAACAGATCAGTGAAGAAGATTACGCTAAACTGGCCAAGGAGAGGAAAGACGAGCTGGAGAAAAAGTCAACCGAAGTCCAGATAAAAGCAATGGAAATAATGCGCCGGGTCCAAAAAGTTGAAAAAGAAATGAGGGAAAAATTTAAAGAGCTGGATCAGCGGATCGGACTGACTGCTATAGGACACCTGTTTAGTGAGCTATTAGAAGAATATGACGAATATCCGGCTGTGAAAGAATACCTGGATGCTTATCAGAATGATGTACTCTCAAACCTGGCTGATTTCAGAGGCGAAGAAGAGGATCAGCAAAATCCGATGTTCTGGCTGCAGAAGCAAACCCAGGAGCAGGCGGACATGCGCTATAAGGTGAATCTGATCGTCGATCATACTGATGCCGAAGGGGCGCCGATGGTCTATGAAACAAACCCGTCGTATTATAACCTGCTGGGCCGGGTTGAATACGAAAACCGTTTTGGCATGGTTGTCACAGACTTTTCGATGATTAAAGCCGGTGCTCTGCATAAGGCAAACGGAGGGTACCTGATTCTTCAAGCCCGGGATGTATTAACTGCCATGCAATCCTGGGAGGTCTTAAAAAGAGTCCTGCGTACCGGTGAAATCCGGATTGAAAATATCAGTGAACATTTTGGAATGGTGGCCATGTCTACCCTGCGGCCACAACCGATACCGCTTAAGATCACGGTAATATTGATCGGCAATCCCTACCTTTACCAGATCCTGTACCATTACGATGAAGATTTTCGAAAATTGTTTAAAATTAAAGCAGATTTTGACATCGAAATGAAGCGCGATGAAGATAATATCAATAAAATGGCCGGGTTCATCGCTTACCACTGTAAAAAGCATAACCTGCGCCCTTTCGATCTTTCGGCAATTAACGCGATTACTGAATACAGCGCCAGGCTGGCTGAAAATCAGCAGAAATTGAGTACCCGGTTTAACGAAATAGTTGACCTGCTTTTTGAAGCCGATACCTGGGCTGAGCTTGATCAGATTGAGGTTATCAGCAACGAACAGGTAGAAAAAGCACTCGAAGAGATGATCTACCGTAGTAACAAATATGAACAGAAAATTGTGGAAATGATTGCAGAGCAAGATATTCTGCTTGACCTGGAAGGAAGTAAGGTCGGGCAGGTAAACGGTTTATCGGTTCTTGACCAGGGCGATTATCGTTTTGGACGGCCTTCACGGATAACCGCTACGACCTACCTGGGGCGAAAGGGCATAATCAA
>SKPH01000032.1 GCA_007119615.1 Syntrophomonadaceae bacterium
AGAGCCGGACCGACTGCCGGAGAGCCGGCAACAGTAATCAGGTATGAAACGAATCGTAATGCTCCTGAACCTGAAGGCGCTGCTATCCTGTGGGAAGCAATCGAGTCGATCAATGAAAGTTATTTCTACCCGGTAGAGACTGAAGCGCTCATAGAAGGCGCTGTCCGGGGAATGATTGAGCATATTGAAGATCCCCACATGCGCTTTTACGATCCGCAAGATCTGGAAGAATTCCTTACGGAAACCAGGGGGTCATACGGGGGAATTGGAGTGCGGATTATTGAAGCCAATGACTATATCGTGGTTTTTGAAACTTTTTCCGGATCTCCTGCCGAAAGAAGCGGCCTCAGCCCGGGTGACCGCCTGTTGGAGGCTGACGGTTTTGAACTGACCGGGGAGGGGATAAACCGGGCGGTAGAACTGCTGCGCGGCCCCGCCGATACAACTGTCGATATCCTGATCCAGAGGCCGGGTGCGGATGATCCGATTGAACTTACCGTTGGGCGGGCAGAGATCCGTGTGGCTTCCGTGTTCAGCGAGATGTTGGATGATGGCCTGGGATATATTAAGATCGACAACTTTGATGGTAATACTTCCTCAGAATTTACAGAGCAGTTTCGGGAGATGGAACAGCTGGGACTCGGCGCCGGTTTGGTCCTTGATTTACGCAATAATCCCGGCGGACTTGTTGATCAGGCTGTGGGAATAGCGGAATTGCTCGTTCCCGAAGGTGAAATTGTCAGATTGGTCGGCAGGGATGAAGAGGTTCTGAATATATATTATTCCAGCGCAGTTGCCCGGCCGTATCCAATAGTTGTCCTGATTAACGAAGAATCGGCCAGCGCTTCTGAACTGTTGGCCGGCGCCCTGCAGGACAGGGGAGCTGCTTTGCTTGTCGGTAAAACTACTTACGGAAAAGCTTCAGTTCAGCAGCTTGAGCGCCTGTCCGGAGGCAATGCAATCCTGTTAACTATAGCAAAATATTTTACCCCTTCGGGACATAACATTGACAAGCATGGGGTCGAACCGGACTTTGAGATAGATATGCCGGAAGTGCTTCGCTACTATCGTTATTTCCATCCCGGCCGCCTTGAACAGGGCGATTTTGGACCGGATGTGGAGATGCTGCAGATGATGCTGGAGCAGCTGGACTACAATGTTGAGGTCTCAGGTTATTTTGACGCAAAAACCTCCCTTGCTCTCGCAACATTCCAGATTTACGCCGGGTTGGAGCGCACCGGAGAATTTGACGATCAGACCTGGGTTGAACTGCGCGATGCGCTCGATATCTTAGCGCGTGAAAAAGATCTACAGCTTGAGTACGCTGTTGAAGTAATTGGGACGCCCGGACATTGGAATAATATTGGAGGAAATGATTAATCAATGCAGGTTCTTTTTGAAATAGGCCAGATCTTTATGGCCACCTTTATGCTGGCATTCGTTATGCCGATATTTTGGATTGTCCTCTACCTGGTCTATGCGCAGTACAGGCGCCAGGCAGCTACCGAAGAGAAACTATACGGGCGTGTTATCAATGGGGTCGGCAGGCAGATGTTTCTATCGATCGTTCTTGGAGCAGCCGGCGGCCTGGGAGCCAGTGCGGTTTTAATTTTCATGGGGCTTTCCCTGGAGCAGATTGGCCTCTATTTTATCTGGCCGGTGGCGCTGCTTTTATTGCTGGTTAACCCCCGTTACCTTTGTTTCTCTTATGCCGGGGGGATCGTAGCTTTCATGGTGCTCTTCGCCCGCCATGTACTGGAACCGCTGTTCCCGGCCATCGCCGGTAATATTGTAATCGAATCGCTGCTCAGAATTCATATCCCGGCACTGCTGGTTTTGATCGGTCTTCTTCATTTGATTGAAGCGCTGCTAATTTATTTTGGCGGGCATTGGGGCAGCAGCCCGATATACCTGAAGGAAGACGGCGGCGAAGTAATCGGCGCGTTCAGCCTGCAGCGGTTTTGGCCTATACCGCTGGTAGCTCTGCTGGTTACGGTTGTCGCCCAGACTGATATCGTTGGCGTCAGCATGCCCGATTGGTGGCCAATTCTCCAATCAACCCTGCAGCCGGCGGAAGGCCAGAGCCTGCAGTATATGATTATACCGGTAGCAGCCGGGCTCGGCTATGCCGATATGGCGTTGTCTTCAACCCCCCGAAGTAGAACCGTTTTTTCGGCAAGATGGCTGGCCGCGTATAGTGTCATACTTTTAGCTGTTGCCGTGGGTTCGGAATACCTGCCCTGGCTTGTATTGCCAGGAGTGCTGTTTGCTCCTGTGGGCCACGAGTTGTTGATCATTTATGGAAAGAAGAAGGAAGAGTCCCGTCCGCCCCGCTTCCGGAGGCCTGAATCGGGAGTGCCTCTGATGATGGTGCTGCCCGGGACTGTAGCCGATGCAGCGGGCTTAGTAGAAAACGATCTGATTCTTAAGGTGAACAATGAAGAAGTTAACGATAATGGGGAGCTGATTCGAAAGATCGAGGAGAGCTATTTCATGGTTCTCCTGGAGGGCATCCGTGAGGGCAAGTCATTTTCCCATGTCCTGAAGAAACGTTCCGGGTATGAAACTGAGCCGGGTAACCCTCCGTGGACAGCTGCAGGTTCTTATTCCTCACAAAATAGTTTGCACCGCATCGCCGAACTTGGTTTGATTCCTGTTCCGGAACCAGACTCCGCTGTTTACCTGGAAATTCGCAAGCCGGATCCCCTGGGCCGTTTCAGATGGCTGAAAGAAAAATTATTCAAACCCGGTAAAAAAAATTAATTTGAAGCCTCGAAGTTATGGCTTCCAATTATACCTGGCAACTGAATTCTATATTTATTGGTGGTGTAACTATTGTTAGCAGCAGTAACAGCTGCTTTTATTACAGTATTTGTGGCTGAATTTGGGGATAAGTCGCAACTTGTTTGCCTGACCATGGCCTGTCGGTACCCGCCTTTGCATGTTCTTGCCGGGGCAATGACCGCCATGGCAATTGTCCTGGGCCTTGCCGTTGCAGTTGGCGGTTTCCTGGCCGCTTCTATCCCCCATTCCCTGATTGCCATTATTTCAGGCCTGGTTTTTATAACCATTGGCCTGCTCAGCTTTTTCCGGAAAGACGGCCATCCCGGTGAATTTACCGGCAATACCGGCTTTGTACAAACGATGACCATGATTTTTTTTGCCGAATTTGGTGACAAAACCCAACTGGCAGTTATATTTTTAACAGCGGCCTTCGGTTATCCCCTGCTGATTTTTGCCGGGGCGATGGTTGCCATGCTGTTTAATCATCTTCTGGCAGTTTACCTTGGGAGATGGTTTATCTCACAGGTTAATCCCCGCTACATAAGGATTGGTACGGCGGTTTTATTCATAGCTATCGGCTTTTTCATGCTTGTTTTCGAGGCGGGAATTCTTCCCTGATTGTGTTATAATTGATAATGATTACGAGTTTAGATAACAGGGAGGTGTTGCCTTGGCCGGTAACAGCGGCTTCAAAGTAAAAGCGGATTTTAGTCCTTCCGGCGATCAGCCGGAAGCTATCGGAGCCCTGGTGCAAGGATTGCGCCGGGGCTACCCTTACCAGACCCTGCTGGGTGTAACAGGATCGGGGAAGACCTTTACCATTGCCCATGTTATCGAGCAGGTCCAGAGACCGACCCTGGTAATGGCTCCCAATAAAATCCTTGCGGCTCAGCTTTGCAGCGAGTTCAAAGAGCTGTTTCCGGATAATGCGGTAGAGTACTTTATCAGTTATTACGACTACTACCAGCCGGAAGCGTATCTGCCGCACAGTGATACATATATTGAGAAAGATTCATCGATTAATGATGAAATCGACAAGTTGCGGCACTCGGCAACCAGCGCGGTCCTGGAGCGTTCGGATGTCATAATCGTGGCATCAGTTTCCTGTATTTACGGGCTCGGATCACCGAAAGAATACATGGATCAGGTTCTTTCGCTTCGCCCGGGAGCCAGACTGAGCCGCGATGAAATTATCAGCCGGCTGGTTGATATCCATTACCAGCGCAATGAAATTGATTTTCACAGGGGCACATTCAGGGTACGCGGCGATGTCCTGGAGATCATCCCGGCCTCTTATTCAGAAGCAGCGCTTAGAGTGGAACTATTCGGCGATGAGATTGAACGCTTGCGCGAGATTGACCTGGTCAGCGGTAAAGTAATCGGAGACCGGGCCCATGTGGCAATCTTTCCGGCAACCCACTACGTAACTGCTCCGGATCAATTGAAAAGGGCGATCTCAGCTATCGAGGCGGAGCTTCAGGAGCAGCTGGCCTATTTCAGAAAAGAGAATAAGCTTCTTGAAGCTCAGCGGTTGGAGCAGCGAGTAAATTTTGATCTTGAAATGATGCAGGAAATAGGATTTTGCAGCGGCATCGAAAATTACTCCCGCCACCTGGATGGTCGTCCCGCGGGCAGCCGCCCGGCCACACTGCTTGACTATTTTCCGGATGATATGCTGGTTGTGATCGACGAGTCGCATATTACTGTTCCCCAGGTTAACGGAATGTACCGGGGGGATCTGTCGCGCAAGAGCACACTGGTTGAACACGGATTCAGGCTGCCTTCGGCGCTTGATAACCGTCCCCTGCACTTTGGGGAATTTGAATCACTATTGAATCAGGCGATCCTGGTTTCGGCAACACCGGGTCCCTGGGAAATGGAACACAGCGATGCCGTGGTGGAACAGATCATTCGCCCGACCGGATTGATTGATCCGGAGGTGGAGATAAGGCCGGCAGAAGGCCAGGTTGACGACCTTTATGGTGAGATCCGGTCCAGGGCTGAAGCCGGGCAGAGAGTCCTGGTCACAACCATGACCAAACGCATGGCAGAAGATCTAACCGAATATTATCGCAACATGGGTATTAAAGTCCGCTATATGCATTCCGATATCGGCGCCCTGGAGCGAATGACCATCATCAGGGGATTGCGGACGGGAGAGTTTGATGTCCTGGTCGGTATAAACCTGCTGCGGGAAGGACTGGACCTTCCCGAGGTAACCCTGGTAGCGATACTCGATGCCGACAAGGAAGGTTTTTTGCGATCGGAGCGCTCCCTGATCCAGACTATCGGGAGGACGGCCCGCAATACAGCGGGCAGGGTGATTATGTATGCTCAGGAGATCACCCCCTCCATGCGGCGTGCGATCGACGAAACAGACCGGCGCCGTCAAAGACAGGTTGAATTTAACCTGGAGCATGATATTACCCCGCAGACCATTGTCAAGCCTATTCGCGCTCTGATCGGCGCAACCATAGTTGCGGAGGAGGAAGAGCGATATCTGGCAGAAGATTTGAAGAATATGGAAGCCGGAAAGCGGCGGAAGTTAATTAAAGAGCTGGGTAAGGAAATGAAGAAAGCTTCCAGGGAGCTGGCTTTTGAAAAAGCCGCTGAACTGCGTGATATGATTTTCGAGCTGGAAAAGCAGTAATCAGATCTATTTTTCTTGTTATTCTGCACCCGTTCAAAGATAAAAGAATCCAGTTACCCGGAGTTTAAGAATACTGAAGCCTTAAGTTGAAATGGAGCGAGTTGCTTAGCATCTCCATTGAACTGAAGGCTTAAGCATGCTAATTGAGCTGTCGGAAGTAAGAGGGATTGAACATCGCATTAATCATAACCTTTGGGTTTATGCCGGTTCCGATCCCTGACCTCCGGCCCCTGACTTCTTTTTAATGAGGTGAAAAGTTTGTCGGCAGGAGAAATTATAATTCGCGGAGCAAGAGAACATAACTTAAAAAATATAAACCTGTCTCTGCCCCGTAATCAGTTGATTGTCTTTACCGGTTTGAGCGGCTCGGGAAAATCATCCCTGGCCTTCGATACAATCTATGCCGAAGGACAGCGGCGTTATGTTGAGTCGCTATCCGCCTATGCCCGTCAATTCCTCGGCCAGATGGATAAACCCGATCTTGATCAAATTGAAGGGCTTTCGCCCGCAATCTCGATTGATCAAAAAACAGCATCCCGCAATCCCCGTTCCACAGTCGGTACGGTGACGGAGATATATGATTATGTCCGCTTGCTCTATGCCCGAATCGGGAAACCGCACTGCCCGAGCTGCCTGGAAGAGATCAGCCAGCAAACAGTTCAGCAGATGGTCGATCAGATCACAGCCCTACCGCCCGAAACGCGGATCCAGATTTTAGCCCCACTGGTACGCAGCCGGAAAGGCGAATATTCCCGCCTTTTTGACGATATGCGCCGCAAGGGGTATGTCCGGGTCAGGGTTGACGGCGAAGTACGCGAACTCGAGGAAGAGATCACACTTAACAAGAATAAGAAACATAACATCGAGGTAGTTGTCGACCGTTTAATCCTTCGGGATGGAGTTGAGGCCCGCCTCGCCGATTCCCTGGAAACTGCTTTGAAGCTGAGTGAAGGATTGGTTTTAATTGAGGAGGCAGGCGCTTCGGAACTGCTTTTCAGTGAGAATTTTGCCTGCGCTGAATGCGGTTTTAGCTTTGAGGAAATCAGCCCGCGTATTTTTTCATTCAACAGTCCGTATGGAGCCTGTCCTGATTGCAGCGGCCTGGGTACCAGGGCAGAATTTTCTGCAGAACTGGTCATTCCATACCCTGAGCTTTCAATCCGGGAAGGAGCTATCCACCCCTGGACCGGACAAAACTACTACCAGCAATTCCTTGAAGGAGCGGCTGAAGAATGGGGGATCGATCTCGGTACCCCGTTCCGTGACTTGCCGCCGGAGATCCAGGAAAAAATATTAACTGGTTCTACTGAAAAAATCAGTTTCCGCTATGTAAATATGTTCAAGCGAGTCCGCTCTTACCGTAAAGCTTTTCCCGGGGTACTGAAACTTCTGGAAAGACGCTATGCTTCGACTACTTCCGAGGATATACGGTCCGATCTGGAGCGATATATGCAGATCAAGCCCTGTCCTACCTGTAAGGGAAGGCGCCTCAAGCCGGCCAGCCTGGCTGTGATGTTGGGAGGTTTCAATATTGCTGAAATATCTTCGCTCACAGTTGAGAAGGCTGCCCTGTTCTTTGAAAACCTGCATCTCACAGATCGGGAGCTGCATATCGCGAGACAGGTCCTGAAAGAAATAGGTGAACGGCTTAAGTTTTTGCGGAATGTAGGGCTGCAGTACCTGAACCTGGATCGCGCCGCATCCACGCTATCCGGCGGAGAAGCACAGCGGATCAGGCTGGCCACACAAATTGGCTCCGGTTTGACCGGGGTTATATATATCCTTGATGAGCCGAGTATCGGGCTACACCAGCGTGATAATGCCCGCCTGATTAAGACCCTGAAAGCGCTTCGTGACCTTGGCAATACTGTCCTGGTGGTAGAGCATGATGAAGAGACCATCCGCAGCGCCGATCACATCGTCGATATCGGGCCGGGCGCCGGCGCCGGGGGAGGTTGGATTGTGGCTCAGGGCCCTGTCGAGCAAATTATAGCGGCAGAAGACTCTGTTACAGGAGATTACCTGTCCGGCAGAAAAACGGTACCCGTTCCGGAGCAGCGGCGCCCGTATAATGATCGGTGGATCCGAATCCGGGGAGCCCGTGAACATAACCTGAAAAATATTGATGTCGGTATAC
Source organism: Syntrophomonadaceae bacterium (assembly GCA_007119615.1). GTDB lineage: Bacteria > Bacillota > Dethiobacteria > DTU022 > DTU022 > SKPH01. The sequence goes on from SKPH01000032.1 coordinate 7,572, forward strand.
CGCTCGGACTCTTCGTCTGTGTTGCCGGAGTTTCGGGGTCGGGAAAAAGCACACTGGTTAACGATATTCTGGCGCGGAGCCTGGCCCGTAAACTGCATCGGAACCGGGCACAGGCCGGCGAACACAGCGGCCTGGAAGGAGTGGAACATCTCGATAAAGTTATAGTTATCGACCAGTC
>SKPH01000045.1 GCA_007119615.1 Syntrophomonadaceae bacterium
GCGCAATCCGGATCTTTACCACGGCAGGATCGGGAAAAACTATTTTGAGGGTTGGTACTTCAAACTGGTTGATGCCAATATGGAACAGGCATATGCCTTTATCCCGGGAATTTTTTTCAGTGCGAATCCTGAATATGAACACTCCTTTATCCAGGTCGTCGATGGGACCCGAAAAACATCCCGCTACCTGCGCTTCCCTGCAGAGAGTTTTACAGCTGAAAATAACGTTTTTTCACTGGCCGTTGAGGGCAACTCATTTGGCAGGGGCGGGATTGACTTTAACCTGTCTGCTGAAAACGCCGTTGTGGAGGGGCAGGTCAGGTTCAGGAACCACAGGAACTGGCCGGAGAGCTTTATCAACCCTGGCAGTATGGGCTTTTATAACTACATCCCCAGGATGCAGTGCTACAGCCAGGTCTGTTCTATGGACTTCGATCTGGAGGGAGCGCTGAAAATAGACGGCAGCAGGGTCGATTTCAGCGGTGGCCGGGGCTATATCGAGAAGAACTGGGGCTCGGCTTTCCCTTTCTCCTGGATCTGGATCCAGTGCAATCACTTTGAAGAGGAGAGGGCTTCGTTAAGCTGCTCGATAGGACACATCCCTTTCCTATTCAGCGGCTTCAGGGGTTTTTTGGTCGGCCTCTATGCCGGAGGCGATTTCTACCAGTTCACAACCGCAAACCGGAGCAAAGCGGAAGTGACTCAAAAAGGTAGCGATGTAACCCTGAGCCTGACCAACCGCCGCCACAGCCTGATGATCGAATGTGAAACAAAAAGCGAAGACTTTATCCTCTTAAACGGCCCGCGCGGAGATCAGATGATTCCCCTGGTCCAGGAAAACCTGCAGGGCCTCGTCAACGTTGAATTAAAAGAAACCGGCAGCGGAAAGGCCCTTTTTACAGGCAGCGGCCGCTGCGCCGGGGTAGAGTACGGCGGGAAGCAGATGATGATTTTAGATTAATTTCGCAAGCTGTGAATGGGGGCGGGGATGCGGCCCCCGCGGCGGATAAACTTCTCTGCCGAGAATTTGTTTACGGCCATAATCGGGGCCCTGCCCAGCAGGCCTCCGAATACCACCTGGTCTCCCACTTTTTTCCCTGCTGCCGGGATAATTCTCACTGCGGTTGTTTTATGGTTGAAGACCCCAATTGCAGCTTCGTCAGCGATTATAGCCGCGATTGTCTCAACCGGGGTGTCGCCGGGGATAGCGATCATATCGAGCCCCACCGAGCAAACAGCGGTCATCGCTTCCAATTTTTCAATGGTCAGCGCACCTACGTTAACTGCGTTGATCATACCGGCATCTTCACTGACCGGAATAAATGCTCCGGATAATCCTCCAACATATGACGAAGCCATCGCTCCCCCTTTTTTAACAGCATCGTTGAGGAGGGCCAGGGCGGCGGTGGAGCCGGGTGCTCCACAGCGCTCAAGACCCATCTCCTCAAGGATCTCTGCAACACTATCCCCTATGGCAGGAGTAGGCGCCAGGGAAACGTCTACTATACCGAAAGGCACTCCAAGCCTTTTGGCCGCCGTGCGGCCGACCAGTTCGCCCATGCGGGTAACTTTAAAGGCCGTTTTTTTAATGGTTTCCGAAAGAGCGCCCAGGTCGGCGCTGCCCGCTTTCTTAATTGCGCTTTTTACTACTCCGGGACCGCTAACCCCGGTATTAATCACACAGTCCGGCTCACCTATCCCGTGAAATGCTCCGGCCATAAAAGGATTGTCTTCCGGCACGTTAGCGAAAACAACCAGCTTGGCACAGCCGATGCTGTCATTTTCGGAAGTAAGCTCAGCTGTCTTTTTTATAACCCTGCTGATCATGGCGATGGCATCCATATTGATTCCGGCTCGTGAAGTGGCTACATTCACAGAAGCGCAGACCCGCTCGGTGGAACTCAGGGCCAGGGGAATCGACTCGACCAACCTGCTGTCGCCTTCGGTAAAACCCTTGTGGACCAGCGCAGAAAAACCGCCGATAAAATTGACCCCGACTGCTGCGGCCGCCTTCTCGAGAGCAAGGGCATATTCAAGATAGTTTTCAGCCGTACTTGCTTCGGCGACCAGGGCGATAGGTGTAACCGAAATCCGCTTGTTGACGATCGGCATTCCATATTCGCGCGCTATCTCGTCACCTGTCTTGACCAGTGAACCGGCCATGCGGGTAATTTTATCATAGATTTTACTGCAGGCGACTTTGTGATCGGCATCGCTGCAGTCGCGAAGGCTGATGCCCATAGTAATAGTTCTGATATCAAGATTTTCTTCCTGGACCATTTTGATTGTTTCCAGGATTTCTTCTGTTGTCAGCAACTTTTCTCAACCCCTTCCGGCAGCGGAGTCCTTCTAAATACGGTGCATATAGTTAAATACATCTTCATGCTGGGCATCAATACGCATTTTCAGTTCTTCACCCTTGCTGTCGAGTAGATCTTTCAAGGTAATCAGGTCGATAGAAGCATTATTCATATCGGCCACCAGGACCATAACAAAGAATTCCTGCATGATAGTCTGGTTGATATCAAGAATATTAATGCCATTTTCGGCCAGGACAGTTGAGACAGCGGCGATAATCCCAACCCGGTCCGGGCCGATTACCGTTATAACGACACGGTTCCCGCCACCATCACCGGATAGATCTTTTAAACGGTTCATATCCTGCAGCCCCTTTCATTAAAAATCAAGCAATAACTCACCATCTTATAACGCGATCTGAACGTTATTCAATCCCGGAAAACCGGTCGCGCAGGGCATTCTTATTAAACTTTCCTACGCTTGTCTTCGGTACCTCCTCAACAAAAACTACCCGGTCCGGTATCCAAAACTTCGCTACTTTATCCTGTAAAAAATTTAATATATCCTGTTCGTCTATCTTATCTTTTTCGTTTGCTTTCAATACTATACAGGCCAGAGGCCGTTCCTGCCACTTGATATCGGGAATGGCGATAATCGCCGCTTCTTCAACTGCCGGGTGAGCCATAATCTTGTTTTCCAGGTCCAACGAGGAGATCCATTCGCCACCGCTTTTAATTAAATCTTTAGCCCTATCCTGGACAGTTACGTAACCTTCCTCATCCACGCTGACAATATCACCGGAATGATACCAGCCATTTTTAAAAGTCTCGGCGCTCCTTTCCGGGTCCTTATAGTACTCCGAAGCAATCCAGGGGCCCCTGAGCAACAGCTCGCCCATTTCCCTGTCATCCCATTTGATTTCGTTTCCGTCATCATCTATCACTTTCATTTCAAGACCCGGCAGCAGCATACCTTGCTTGGTTTTTAGGTTAAACTTCTCATCTTCCGGCAACCCTTCCAGGTAACTCTTGATTGGACAGGTTATCGCGACCGGGGTGGCCTCTGTCATACCGAAGGTGCCGCGGACTGTAATTCCATATTTTTTTTCAAAAGCCTCAACCAGAAATCTGGAAATAGCCGCCCCGCCGTTTAGGATATAACGCAGGCTGCTCAAATCGTATTCAGCCCCGCTTTCCAGGTGCCGGTAAATGTTATTCCAGATGGTCGGAACACCGGCGACCAGGGTGGCTCTTTCCTGTTCAATCAGCCCACACAGGGCGGGTGGGGAAAGATCGTTTCCCGGTAATATCAGTTTTGAACCCATTAGCGCAGCGGCAAAAGGAAAGCCCCATGAAAAAACATGAAACATAGGCACGACAGCTAAAACAGCATCCTTCTCCGAGATTCCGATCGCATCCGGGGTAGATAGCGTCAGCGCATGCAAATAAATGGCACGGTGAGTGTATCGTACTCCCTTGGGCAGTCCGGTGGTGGCTGATGTGTAGCAGAGGGCGGCAGTGGTATTTTCATCGAGGTCATCCGGGAAGATGAAATCATCAGGAGCGTTTTCCAACAATTTCTCATAATTCAGGACCGGGTCAAGTGATGTTTCGGGAAGTTCCTCCGGTTCAGTCATAATAATATAGTTTTGAACCGTCTCCAGGTTTTCAGCAACTTCTTCAACAATAGGAAGCAGATCACGATCGATAAAAAGCAGTTTATCTTCAGCGTGATTAATTATATAGGTAAGTTGATCGGTAAAAAGGCGCACATTTACAGTATGCAGAACAGCCCCGAGGCAGGTTACGGCAAAATAGAGCTCCATGTGCCGGTGAGTATTCCAGGCAAAGGTTCCAACGACATCTCCCTGTTTTACGCCCAGTTTTTGCAGCACATTAGCCAGCCGGCATACCCTTTTGTAAAAAGCCCCGTAGTTGTATTCATAATCCTTTTCCAGACACCTGGAATAGATCTCTTTTTTGGGGAACAACCTGCAGGCGCGGTCCAAAATGGTTTTAATCAAAAGCGGGTGGTTCATGATCATTGCAACTGTTTCCTTTCCTGCTTAATATAGCCGGCCTGTTAAGCCGTTAGCTCTTTTTCAGGATGCATTCTAATGCCTGATTAATTATTTTTACCCTTTTTTTCCGCCACTTTCAACTTCTCCTGCAGCTCTTCTTCAGTCAACAGACCCTGCTCTACGCCTTTACGCAGCATGGCCTTGCTTTCATCGATAACCATTTCGGTCAGGGGCAGATCGTAGGGGCATCTCGAAGCGCAGACCCCGCACTGGTCGCAGCTCAGCCCCCTGGTAAAGGCATCAATATGGCTCTGCTCCATCTTGTCCCAGCCAACTCTTTTAAAAATCATACCGGAGCGGACGATGTAGGAAGCCTCTATTTCATTGGGACAGGGCATACAGTAATCGCAGCGGCGGCAGAAAACCGTTCCCAGTTCCTGCTTGTCGGCTTCGAGTTGATCCAGCTCGGCGGGGGTTGGCGGGGCATTCAGCGCCTGCAGGTTATCATCGACTTCTTCGATCCGGCACATACCGGGAATGGGAACAACGTTGGGATGCTGCAGGATCCAGCTGATTGCCGACCGGTTGGAAGTGAATACTCCGCCGGCTACAGGTTTCATTGCAATGATCCCGATATCCAGGGAGCGCGCCAGGGGAATCAGCTCGTTCAGGGGCTCATTTTCGATATAATTGACGGGAATTTGGACCGTTTCAAAGTGGCCTGTTTTCAGGGCCTGCAGCATCAGTTTCGGACGGTGTGAAGTGATCCCGATATGGCGCAGCCTGCCTTGTTTCTGCTGATCCCTGAGATAACCCAGGGGCCCGTCCGGTTTAAGGATCGCCTCGAGCTCTTTTTCGTAGTTTACGATATGAAACTGGAACAGGTCGATATAGTTTCGCTGGAGATAGTCAAAGCTAATATTGAAATCTTTATCAAGCTGTTCCATATCCTTGTAAACCGACTTGGTAGCGACAATGACTTTGCTGCCCAGGCCTTTCAGGGCGCGGCCCAGGTCACTTTCGCTGGTTGTATAAGCCCTGGCCGTATCGAAAAAGTTCACACCCTGATCATATGCGTAGCGAACAACTTCGGCGGCGCTGTCGCGATCGACACACTGTATCGGCAGGGCGCCGAAACTGATGCGGCTAACCATTAGCTCTGTTTTGCCCAATCGTACCAGTTCCATATCACACCTCGTATTTTAAGGGGGCCAGGAGTTATTTGTATTATAGCTGCTTTTCAGGTAAGCGGCATACTGCCGGAAGCCAGTAAGACAGCCCTGGCCGGGAGGGCTTCAACTTCTTCTATTTTCAGGGGCAGGACCGCCAGGATATATTCTCCCTGCGGAACTTCACCCAGTCGCAGGCCTTCTATGATCCATATTCCGGATTCAAGAAGGATCTTATGCGTTTCATGATCCGGCTGGTCGCGTTCAATGCCGAGCGCATCGATACCAACACCGGCAATTTTCTTCTCCGCCAGGAAAGCGGCTCCTGTTTTATCGAGGTAGGTAAATGAAAAATCGAATTCCACTTTCAGCGAATTTTTCGTTTTCAGTAAGATCGTTCTATCCCGGGCAAAAATTGTTCCTGCATCTTTCATTTCCTGTTCTTTCTGTTCCAGATCTTCTTTAGAAATAGTGTCGGCGGAAAGATCAACAAAATCAAATACCATGCAGCGGGTAAACATTCCATCGACGTCCCACTTTTCGGATGAATCACCATCAGGATTAAAATGGAGAGGCAGGTCTATATGGGTTCCGGTATGCAGATCCATCTCAAGGCGCGTTTCGAAAGCATCGCCGTTTTCGAAATCACGGGTAACGGTAAGAACAGGCTTTTTTTCTTCTTTATTTTTGTAAACAGGCATACTCCCGGATATGGCCATAGAAATATCATGTAGTATCATTTATACCATCCTTTCACCTGGTTAATTGTAATACCGGCTAATCCCACCACTTCCGGTCGTCAGCCTGAAGCATCTCAGAAGACTGCCCGGGGCCGGAGGAACCGGGTTCATAACGATGTAGGGGCAATCTCGATTTTTCATGTTCCCAGTAAATGCCGTCTACCAGCATCCATGCTTTCTCAAGGGTTTTCCAGCGTGTGAAACGGGCCTGATCACCGACCATGGCATCCGCGATCAGCCTCTCGTACGCTTCAGGTGTGTTCATCTGAAAAGAGCAGGACTGGTAGAAGTCCATTTCAACGGGCACTATCTCATCAACAGTAGAAGGCTTCTTCGCGTTAAACTGAAAAATGACCCCTTCTTTGGGCTGGATCTTGAGAGTCAGAAGGTTAAGCAGTTCTTCTTCCGGAATGTGAAGGCTCTCGTAAGGGGTTTTGAAATAAAGTTCCGGCGGCTTTTTGAACTGGATTGTAATCCTGGCCTGCTTGTTTTCCATTTTCTTGCCTGTCCTGAGGTAAAAAGGCACTCCCTCCCAGCGGTTATTGTTCACCGCCAGCTTAAGGACGGCAAATGTTTCAGTACGCGAATGGGGAGTCACGTCTTTTTCCTGCAAGTAGCCGCTGTACTGGCCGAATACTATTTTGGACGAGTTTTTTCCTTCAGGCCAGAGGTCAACAGCGTTAAGAAGTTTCAGTTTTTCACCGCGAACCTTGTCGGGCGTGGTATTCTCGGGAGGCTCCATCCCCGTTATGAGCAGCATCTGCAGGAGGTGGCTCTGGACCATATCGCGCATTGCGCCGGCCCGGTTGTAATACCCCCCCCTGTCACCGATTCCGTCATCTTCCGAAACGGTAATTTGCACATGATCGACGAAACGGTTGTTCCACAGCGGCTCGAAGATCGCATTGGCAAACCTGATTATAAGGATATTTTGGAGCATTTCCTTGCCCAGGTAATGATCGACCCGGTATATATTTTCCTCTTGAAAGGCGTCGGTAAGGTGGGTGTTAAGTTCGCGGGCCGATTCAAGATCGTAACCGAAAGGCTTTTCGATCATGATCCGGCGCCAGCCTTCTCCGCCGACCGCCAACCCGTATCGGTTGAGGTTATCGGCTACCGGAGAAAAAAGCTGCGGCGCCAGGGCCATAAAGTAAAGGAAGTTCCCATCGCCCCCGTAATCCCTGTTGCATTTTTCGAGAGTCTCTTTTAAATGGGGATAGCTCTCCTCGTCGCGCAGGTCGCAGGGGTGATAGTAGAGCCTGGCGGCAAACTCAACCCATCTATTTTCATCCCAGGAAGCGAAGGAATATTCTTTTACCGACTCCCCCAGTTCTTCCCGGTACTGCCGGCTGGTTTTCTCTTTCCTGGAGATACCAATCATGGAAAAACTGTCGGGAAGCTGCTTTTTAATAAACAGGTTGTAAAGAGCTGGAA
>SKPH01000025.1 GCA_007119615.1 Syntrophomonadaceae bacterium
AACAGGCATGAAAGATATTATAAGATTTCAACTAGCAATTATATACAAAAAAAATGGTTTTGTATGCCATATATTTACCTTTTTTTGAAAATAATTATACGAAAAATAGTAAAGGAACAAACAGTTGATCATTGCGAAGTAAAAAGGACGGAGCTCTAAGATCGGCCGGAAAGGGTTTTCTTCACTAATTCCAGATCGTTTAGCTTGTCAACATCCACAGCAGCTTCAACACAGTTACAGAAAACGGCCCGGGCCTTCAACCCCAACAGCCGCGACAGATGGTTTTCCAGATCACTTACGGAAAGAATCTTGAACAGATACCTGAATGCAAATGACAGGGGTAAGAGCCGTAACAATTTAAGCGGCTTTTTGCGGTAAGATATAAACATCTCAAGCCGGGCCCTGTTAGCCATAAACCAGCTAGGACTGAGCAGCGCAATATTTGCGCCGGTGATATGACCATCTTTTAAACGGACATAGGTCCGTTTAGTTTCGGGGAAATGACGGAGACAGGTGTCACGGCTGATGACAGGATAGTAAAAGTCCTGATCGTGAGGAGCGCAGCGGGACAAAAAATCTTCAATAGTTTCCCTGTTAATCAGTGGGATATCACCTGTAACAATCAGGGAAAGCCGGTTTTGGTCGACAGCTTTAAATCCCTCCGCCAGATTGTCCAGCATGCTGCCTGCTTCCGGAACTGATTCGAAAGAACAATCATCCCCACACAGCTGCTCAAGCTCTTTCAAAGGCCCTACGACCACCACCCTGCCGACCGACGGCGTTTCCTGAAGCGCCTTTAAAATATAGGACAGCATAGGCTTTCCATGAATCATAATAAAAGCTTTATTGGAAACACCCTCCTGCTCGGTTAACGGTTCCGGCTTGCCACTTCCTGCTAAAACGACGGTATCAAACATTCAATCACTCCCTCCCCCCGGTTAAGGTCCAGCAAAGGTAAGCTCTACCTCCCTCTTCTTCAACAGCTCGCGCGATGCTGCCGGCCAGGGAGTAATTATCAATCAAAATAAACATCGCAGGGCCGCTTCCCGAGAATACCGGTTGAAGCCCAAGCGCCTGGAGCCTTCTTTTGAGCTTGCCGGCCCGGAAAGTGCCTTGCAAATTAGCTGTCTCCAGGGTATTGGTAAAGCCTCTATCCAGCCATTCAATAATATCATCTTTGCGTTTTAATCTAATGGCATCAATCAGGGGCTGTAATTCAGGTTTTCCAAGCAGACCGCGGTCAAAGGCAGCATAAGCTGCAGCAGTTGAAATTTTAGCTTTCTGTGGGAGTACAAGGACCACCCAGAAAAAAGGCAGAGCCGGTAACCGCTCCAGTCGTTCACCACGACCCCTGGCCAGTACTGTTCCCCCCTGCAGGCAGTACGGAACATCAGAGCCCAGGCGAGTCGCGATACTTATAAGCTCCGAGTTGCCCAAACCCAACTGCCAGAAACGGTCCAACCCCACAAGAGCGGCCGCAGCATCACTGCTTCCGCCGGCCAGCCCCGCTTCAACAGGGATATTTTTGTATAACGTCAGCCGAACTCCGGGTAAAGGTTTTCCGGCCCGCTCTTCAAGTATAGCAGCAGCCCGGTAAACCAGGTTATCCTTTCCGGCAAGCGCAGGGTCGGTACAGAAGAATCGCCATCGTCCTGTAGGAAGTGGCTCAAATAGGAGCGTATCAGCCAATGACACCTGCTGCATAACCGACTCCAGTTCATGAAAGCCGTCGGCCCTGCGTCCGAATACTGTCAATCCCAGGTTTATTTTGGCCGGAGCCCGGATGATGAATCTCCGATCCATGATCAGTTTATTTTTACCAGTCTACTATTATCAGTTATTCCGGGAATACGTCCTCTTTTTGCGATCGCCTTACCTCGAATCTCCTTTAGATCGAGAGTCATATCTATCGCCGGTGCACGGGCGATAAAACTACCGACGCCAAAAGCATCGGCTCCGGCGCCTGCAAGCACTGACATCCTTTCGGGAGTGAGACCGCCCGATACGATTATTTGCACATGTTCAAATCCGGCCTGGTCCAGGCGGGCTCTCGTTTCACGCACCAATCCTGCTGTCACGCCCCCTCTTTCACCCGGAGTATCGAGGCGAATACCATTTAATCTTTCTCCCAAAGCTTCAGCTACTCTTAGAGCTTCTTCAGCTTCATCTTTAAAAGTGTCTACAAGGATTATCCTTGGAGCATCCTCGGGAACAAAGCGATCATATGCTTTTGCAAGCTCTACAGTGTCGCCGGTAATCAGGAAAGCTGCATGAGGAACTGTACCTACCGGATCACGGCCAAGCAGCAGCGCCCCCAGGATACAACTGCAATCATCTGCGCCGCCGATAACTGCAGCCCTCTCCATAACCGGCGCCACCGCAGGGTGAAGATGCCTGGCGCCATAGCAAATAACTTTATGCCCGCCGGCAGCCTCCTTGCAACTTTGTGCTGCAGTGGCCCATCCGCTTGAGCTGGACAGAATTCCCAGGAGAGGTGTTTCGTAGATCCCAAAATCGCTGTAGCGCCCTTTGATGCGCATTACCACCTCCCTGGCGCTCATGGGCTCACCCTCGGGCAGGGCCCATATCTCAAGGTTACGTTCCCGCAAAAGGTGTAAAGACTCGTCTACCCCGGCCAGAATACCGCCCCTTGAAGAAAATATCTCCGCGGTTACCGGAGTATCTCCTACACCCATGGAACCAAGCAAATCCCTGGTGCGAACAAAGTAAATATCGCTGGTAAGACCCTGTTCAATTTCGGCTTCCGTAGCCGAGAAAAAACGTCCTGCAGATTTAATATTCATCGAAGCTATCTCTTTAAGCGTAATAAAATCTTTGGGTTTCATTTGATTCCTCCGGTTGATTAAATGAGATTCACTCCCAGTGTATTTTTCATTTCCTGTAGGGCAAAGCGGTGCGCATCCTGATCGGAACTGGCAACAGCTTTTTTGAAAACTTTAACCCTGTAGTTTATAGCCCGGGCATCAGCACAGGAATATAAAATGCAAATGTTGGTAAGACAGCCTGCAAGTTCGATCTCTGTAACGCCCTTTTCACGCAAAGAAAGATCGAGATCGGTACTGAAAAATGCACTGAATCGTCTTTTATAAATAATCCTTTCACCGGGTTCGGGAGCAAGCTCCCTGACTATTTCATCACCACCACTGCCTTCCAGGGTGTGGGGAGGAAACATTTCAAATTCTTTGTCATCCTCAAGATGATGGTCACAGATGAAAATAACACTGTTCCCAGCAGCCCGGTGGGCTTTTAGCCGTGTTTTAACCTCGGGAACCAGTTTTTCCGCTGCCGGGCCGATATACAGTGCACCCTTCGGATCAATAAAGTCAACCAGCATATCTACAACAAGCAGAGCTTCCATTGTTACACCTCCTGGCGCAATTATTATTGGCCAACTGCATTGGCTATTCTACATATAATGGATTAATCCTGCCCTTACCTGCATCTTTAAAGTTCGCCACAATCCGTTTCTTCCTCTCGCCTTAAAAACAAAAAACCGGATCTGAATTTAGATCCGGTCTAAATAGCAAGCGCTATATGTCCATGGAAGGCGCCTAAACCGTCTTCCACTATTTTATAAGCCGACAGTACGGCGCAATTCTCCTTCATCAAAGCTGAGTTCGACAGTTTCCGTCAGGACATCAGCATAGCTGAAAGAGAGCCGTTGGAAATAGTTATTCTCATCGACCCTGATAATAAAAATAGAAGGATATGTACTTTCTAACACCCCTTCTTTTTCGTATGTCTTGCGCCTTCCTCGATTTGCCCTCAGCTTTATCTTTTCACCTAAGTGTGATTCGAGTTTCTTACGGATTTCAAATAGGACATCTTTGGCCACCATTTAAAACCACCTTTTAAGTATTTTCTATTAGATTATAGCACAATATAGGGCAATACGTCAAGAAATAATGAGAATCAGAGCATAAATGGGGGAAGAGTGGCGAAAAATGAAATCCAGTTTCTTATTTCAGCATTACAAGTCATAATTACAGCTATTTGGTAAACCGATCGGCAACAGTAGTCGCCCCGAACGAGTCCGGTTTGATGAATGCCTGGTAACCACTTCCTATAACCATGCCGACAACTTCTTTAATAATATCCCTGGTCTCGCCTTTTTCGCCGACATCCAGGTGGATCTCAACGTTTAAGCGGCAATCTCCGTTTTGAGCCAGTTTCTCAGTCATCCGTGTCGCTACTTCAAGGCTGAGAAAGGTTTCATAATAAATACGCTGGCGCAGGCTCTCCATATAACCCTTTTTTTGCTTATGATAATAAAAGCGCCCACCTTTACCTACACGGTGAACAACTACTGCTGTAACAAAAATAACCGATTCATTTAAAAAAGAATGTGAATCGGTGCCGATTATAAGCTTATAAGAGTCATCAGGATACTCATTCGTGTAGAATACCAGATCATCAAACATATCCTGAAAAGATACCTGGCCCTTTGACAGGCTGTTAAACAGCATCTGATATGCGACCTTTCTGCTTGATTATTTATCCATGGTAATTATATGTGATTCGGGTCATCATTGCAAACTGCTCAACAGTCAACTGCTCCGGCCGTATTGAGGGTTTGATTGAAGCTTCTTCGAAGATTTCATCCATCTGCAAACGAAGCTCAGGGAAAATCCTGAGCATATTATTGAACATGGTTTTTCTCCGCTGCTGGAAAACTCCCTGTACCAGGTACCAAAAAAGCTCTTCCTCGCCTTCGTCCAGAATAAACCGGCGGGGTATAAGCCGCAAGACTGCCGAACCCACCCTGGGACGGGGCCAAAATACATTATTGGAAACGTTAAAAAGCACTTTCCCTGCTGTATAATACTGGCTTAGCACAGATAGGCCACCGTAGTTGCTGTCACCCGGCCTGGCAACCAGGCGGTGTGCTACTTCCTTTTGAAACATCAATACTGCCGTTTCGAAGGGAAACCGCGCTCTGAACAGAGTATACATAAATGGCCCGGATATGACATAAGGCAGGTTCGAAACCAGTTTTACAGCTGCTGCAGGTTCAAAATAACGACCGACCAGCTCACTCCAGTTAACTTTTAATACATCCTGCCTGAAAACCCTGACGCCCGGACACGGTTTGAACAGGTCTTCCAGCATGGCAGCCAGACCCCGGTCAACCTCAATGGCCAGCAGGTTGGCCCCCGACTGGGCCAGTTCCGCGGTCAAAGCGCCCACACCCGGTCCAATCTCAACCACGGCATCTCCCTCTTTAACCCCGACTGCAGCCACGATCTTACGAGCAATATTGCCATCGATCAAAAAATTTTGCCCCAGCTGCTTGCGGGGCTTAAGCCCGTGTTTCTCGAGCAGGGCCATGACTTCTCTCGGCGAACTCAGATCCGGCAAATCAGTCAACCTCACACTACCTCCCGGAATATGATTTTCAGCTAAACTTAATTGTAATCCCCACCGGCTGAGTGCGTCAAACCGGGCCTAGAGAGGACAATTTCGAAATAATCAACACTCGCTTTTTCCACTTAGCTTCAACCTCGAGAAGCAATTATTAATCTTACAACGGAGGATCTTGCGAAGTTAGACTCTTAGATCTTTGAAAGTTAAAATAGCATTGCCGGATCATTACAAGATGCCGGGGTCATAAAAATGCCTGCTGATTAATATTTAATACTGAACGCTTTAAACTCACCGGTGGGTGTTTCCCATTCTTCCTGAACTTCATCAACCCTGGCGGAGGATGAACCTTTTTTACACCACTGCATATACTCATTCAATTTTTCTTCTTCGCCCTCGACAACTGTCTCCACTGTGCCGTCAGGCATGTTTTTAATCCAGCCAGACAAGCCTAGTTCGCGAGCCTTGTTCCGGGCTGAAGATCTAAAATAGACTCCCTGAACTTTCCCGTAGATTTTAAGATAAAGTCGTTTCAGATGCGATTACTCCTCTGGCGTTTCATAATAAACCATAATACCACCCGGTACTATATAATCCCGGTAAAGGTTAAGGTGTGCCCTATTTTAGCTAATTTTAATATAGCATCGGACTTTTCTATAGTCAATAATATAGGGGCCCGGCCTTGAAATACAACGTATCAAGCCTTAACCTCATCTATTTACCATCCGGCGCTCTTTTATACTCAATATTTAGCTTACCAAAGTATTTGGATAATACAAAGGAATGGCATACCGCTTCGTCTAATTAATTTATAAGGGGATATAATTCGCTAAACAAAATCAGAGCAATTAATAGTTCGGCCGGGAGGTTTAAAGCTGTTCAAAAGAAAGGGGGTGTTGGCTTTGAAGACAACCGGCATAATTTTAATTAAGATTATATTTATCGTAATACTTTTAGCTGCCGGCTGTGGGGAGGAACGATCAGAAGAAACAACGACTACTATAAAACTTGGGACGGCGACTTATGTCGGTCAGGTTAAAGATGATAAACCTCACGGACATGGAACAGCGATCTGGCCAAACGGCAGCAACTATGTCGGGGAGTGGGAAAATGGGTTGTTTAATGGTCAGGGAACGCTAAACCTGGCCAATGGCCTCAGGTATGAAGGTGAATGGGAAAATGGCAGATATCACGGCTATGGAACCATGACTTATCCCGACGGACGGATTGAAGAAGGCAAATGGGAACACAATGTATTTACCGGTGAATAAGTTAGTAAGTTAGTGGCCAGGCATTAACTTATTCTTATTTCATAGGACTGCCCTGGGGTAAAATATTTTTTACAGCTCCAAATTATGCTTATTTATCAGGCGTTTTCAAAGATCGCAAATGGCTCTTATTGAGGCGTATGGCGTAAGTTAGTGGCCAGGCATTAACTTATTGGTATATTCTTCAGATAAGTATTTGTAACCCCAGAAATATAATGACAAAAAGGGGGATATGCATTATAATATTTTACACTAGTAACAATTCACCTGTTTAAGCAATTCAGATCGGGAAGGGGGATCGTTACTCTCCAACGAAGATAATTTTAACTGTATGGTCAATTAATATTACTTTAAGGAGGCGTATTATAAGATGGCAGAATTTAAAGACACTCTGGTTAAACTGAATCAAAAGATCGAAGCTGCCGATCCGGAAAAGATGAAAGGGGTCAGTGCTGTTTATCAATTTGATCTAACCGGAGACAACGGCGGCGTTTTTCATGTAGCTGTCGATGACGGAAAAGCAAACGTGGTTGAAGAGGAGCACGATAACCCCAACATCACAATCACCATGGCCGCAGATGATTTTGACGCAATGCTCGACGGTAAATTGAACGCTACCTCTGCTTTTATGGCAGGCAAGCTCAAGGTAAAGGGCGATATGTCACTGGCCATGAAACTGCAAAGCCTGCTCGGCTGATAAACTATCTCTTAAGGGGTTGAAAACCCGTGTTTAATCTTGAAGGTAAAGTCGCCCTGGTAACCGGAGGTTCTCGCGGCCTGGGCAGAGCGGATGCACTTGCCCTGGCTAAAGCCGGCGCAGATGTTGTTATAACAGATATCCTGCTTGAAAGTGACCAGGCAGACAGCTCCGAAAAATACGGACCCCTGGCCCAGGCTATGAAAAGCCAGGGCATTGTCTACACTGAGCAAACCGCTGCGGAAATTGAAAAAATGAATCGCCGGGCGGCAGTCTACAAAATGGATGTTACCGACAGGGAGCAGGTCCGGTCTGTTGTCGCCGCCGTCAAAGACCAATTTGGGCGCCTGGATATCCTGGTGAACAACGCGGCTACCTTGGACCATGTTGCAGCGCTTGAAAACCAGAGCGATGAATTCTGGGATCGTGACTTACAAATCAACCTGACCGGGGTATATAACTGCTCTAAGGCAGTCTGGCCAATCATGAAAGCTCAACAGTGGGGCAGAATTATCAACATGGCTTCAGTCGCCGGGACCCTCGGCGGATTTGGCCAGGCAAGCTACTCCTCAACAAAGGCTGGAGTTATTGGGCTAACCAAGAGCCTGGCCCTGGAGGGGGCGAGGTATAATATCACAGCCAACGCCATAGTCCCCGGCATTATCGGAACGGAGGCCTGGAAGAGCGGCAATCCAAAAATGAACGAGAGAATGATCGCCCGCACCGCTTTTCGCAGGCCGGGTGAACCGGAAGATATCGCCCATGCCATCGTCTTTTTAGCTACCGAAGAGGCCAAATATATTACCGGCATCGAACTGAATGTTTCCGGTGGAATTGAGCTTTTTACT
This sequence comes from Syntrophomonadaceae bacterium, assembly GCA_007119615.1. Classification (GTDB taxonomy): domain Bacteria; phylum Bacillota; class Dethiobacteria; order DTU022; family DTU022; genus SKPH01. Next base: position 8,196 of record SKPH01000025.1, read on the forward strand.
TTTTAACCTTTTTAAAATGATTAAAAGCAGCGCCGATACTGAAAGGTGATCAGCGCTGCTTCGTATTTACCTGCCTTCAATTGAATTAAGCTCAAGTAAGTATAGAAATTGTTTAAACCCCATCAACAAGAGTGTCTGAAAATAGGCGAATCGCATTTAGGTAGACCTGTTCGGCCAGTTGATTAAGATCCTGGTTTAAAACCAGGGCTGCCCGTTCATAGGTAAGTTTAATATAAGAAGGTTCATTGCGTTGACTGCGGTATGCCTGTGGGGGCAGGTACGGGGCGTCTGTTTCCAGGAGCAAGCGGTTGGCGGGAATGTATTTTAACAGATCTCGCAAATCGTGGGAGCGGGGATAAGTTAACGGCCCGGCCAAAGAGATATAAAAGCCCAATTCAAGGAATTCTTCAGCCCAGTGACGATCGCCGGAAAAACAGTGCATCACTCCCGGCGGGCCGGGCAGATCTTCCTCTTTCAGGATCCGCAGCGATTCAGAATGTGCTTCTCGGCTATGAATAATCACGGGCTTGTTTACCCGGCAGGCCAGTCGCAGGTGCTCCCTGAAAACGCTCTCCTGGCTTTCCCTTGATGACAGGTTACGATAAAAGTCGAGACCCGTTTCCCCCACAGCCAAAACTGTTTCCAGTCCGGCCAGCTCTTCAAGCGTTTTGATCCAGCCCCGATTAGCGTTGTTTGCCCCATGAGGATGGATTCCCACCGAGGCGCTTAGCCAGGGGTAGATCCTGCTCAGCTCAACCGAGCGCCGGGAACTTTTCTCATCGGTTCCGGCGTTCAGAATAGCTTTTACCCCGGCCTGTTTAGCCCTTTCCAGGACCCGGTCCAGGTCACTCTTAAACTGGGGAAAATCAAGGTGGGCGTGGGTATCAATCAGCACCATCAGGTCAGCTAACCCTGCTTCCTGAAGAGATATCACGATCAACTGTAGTCAGAGCAAGGCGGCCGTCTTCAGTTGTTGCCGCCAGCAGCATCCCCTGTGAAAGAACTCCACGCAGTTTAACAGGCTTTAAGTTGGCGACAAAAAGAACCTGTTTGCCGATCAAATCCTCGGGCCTGTAATGCTCGGCAATGCCGGCTACAACCTGGCGCAGATCATCTTCACCGATTTCCACTTCTACTTTCAGTAATTTGTCCGCTTTCGGTAATTTCTCAGCAGCAACTATTTTTGCCACCCGCAAATCGACCTGCTGAAATTGCTCAAGATTAATCAAGCCTTCCGTTTCTTCTGCTTCTACACCGCCGCCAGAGTCCCGATCGGCAGGTTGACTGCCCTGCATTTCCCTGATCTCCGCCTGAAGGTTAAGGCGCGGGAAAAGATCCTCGCCTCTTTCGACAACCAGACCCGGTTTTAATGCCCCCCACGTCATCAAACTTGGCCAGCTCTGCAGGTTACTGTTATCCTTTAGTCCGATCTGCTGCCAGATTCTTTCCGGCGTACGGGGCATAAACGGCTGCAGCATCACGGCAATAAAGCGGATACTTTCGATCAGGTTATAGATAACTGTTCCCAGGCGAGGCTCTTTAGCAGGATCCCTGGCTAAATCCCAGGGCATATTTTCATCAATATATTTATTGCTGCGCCGCACCAATTTCCACAGTTCGGCCAGGGCATCGCTGATTTTCAATTGATCTGTATATGATTCAACTGCCGCTGGTGTTGCAAGCGCGACGGCCCGCAGCTCGGCGTCGCTGTTTCCGGCAGAGGACGGCTCCGGAAGCACCCCGTCAAAGTATCGCTCGGCCATGGTCAATGTCCTGCTGACCAGGTTTCCCAGGTCATTGGCCAGATCGGTGTTGATACGCGTTATAAAATTTTCCAGGCTGAAAATACCATCCTGCCCGAAAGGTATCTCCCGCAGCAGAAAATAACGCAGGGCATCAGAGCTGTAGCGGCTAGCCAGGATCCGAGGATCGATTGCATTACCCCTGGACTTGGACATTTTGCCTTCCTGCAGCATCAACCAGCCGTGGCCGAAAACGGTCTTCGGAAGGGGTTGGTCAAGGGCCATCAGGAAAATCGGCCAATAAATTGTATGAAACCGAAGGATATCTTTGCCTATTAGCTGGACATCAGCCGGCCAGAATGTCTCAAATAAACTTCCTTCTTCTCCGTAACCCAGGGCTGTAATATAATTACTCAGGGCATCAAGCCAAACATATATGACATGTTCAGGATCAAAAGGCACGGGGATACCCCAGTCAAAAGATGTTCGCGAAACACATAGATCTTCCAGACCCGGTTTGAGGAAGTTATTGACCATTTCATTTTTTCGTGAGACGGGTTGAATAAATTCCGGATGAGCTTCAATATAATCCTGCAAGCGCCCGGCATACTTGGACATTCGAAAAAAGTAGGCATTTTCGGCAATCATCTCAACATCGCGTCCGCAATCGGGGCATTTACAATCTACCAGCTGGCGCTCGGTCCAGTAAGCTTCGCAGGGAGTGCAATACCAACCTTCATACTTCCCCTTGTAGATATCCCCCTGTTCATGAAAATGGGTAAATATCCGGGCCACTTTCTCTTTGTGCCGCGGTTCGGTAGTACGAATGAAGTCGTCGTATTCGATATCCAACTCTTCCCAGAGCTCTTTAATCCAGGCTACAATCTCATCGACAAAAGCCATGGGCGCTTTTCCGGCAGCTTCGGCCTGCCGCTGAATCTTCTGCCCGTGCTCATCAGTCCCGGTTAGGAACCAGACCCGGTAACCGGTTAACCTTTTAAAACGGGCTATCGCATCAGCTGCAACCGTAGTATAGGAGTTACCGACATGCAGTTTGTTGCTGGGATAATAGATTGGTGTGGTAATATAAAAAGTCTTTTCTTCTCCCACCTTCAGGCCCCCTAAGCGCTATAAAAGATGTCGTTATTATATCAGAGCAGATCGCACTGTCAAGACAAAACTCCTGTATTATCCTCGAAAGGAGAATCCTGTCATGTAATATTCTTGTAAACTTGAGCAATTAGGGAAAATACCTCTTGACTTACCATGTCAATTACTGGTATAATATCCGAACCAGCCTTGCTCCATTACGATGAAAAGGAGGAAACGCTATTGAAATCAACAGGGATTGTTAGAAAAGTAGATGAACTGGGTAGAGTAGTAATCCCTATCGAACTTAGACGCACACTGGGAATAGAAGTCAAAGATGCCCTTGAAATTTACGTTGATGCTGAAAAAATTATCCTTAAGAAATACGAACCAGCCTGCCTCTTTTGTGGCAACGCCGATGATGTCAAGCACTTCGGCAACCGAATTGTGTGTCGTGAGTGTATCGACAAACTGGCTAAAGAATAATAAAACTGAGGTTTTAGCATTATGAAAAACAGGGGCACAATTTTCGGTGCCCCTGTTTTTATGGACGGTCAACTTCTTCCAGTGGATATTCCTTTACTATTCCGGATTCCTCCAATTTGACCGTTACGACCTTTTTCTTGCGATTAATTTCCTTAACCAGCCCGTCTCCATCAGGTGTAATGACCGCTTCACCGGGTCCGGGCATGCCTTCCCTGGCATCTTCATAAGCGCTGGCTTCATAACGCAAACAGCACATTAAACGGCCGCACACTCCTGATATTTTTGTCGGGTTAAGAGATAGATTCTGTCCCTTGGCCATACGAATTGAAACCGGCTCAAACTCCTCCAAAAAAGTAGAACAGCAAAAAGCCCGTCCACAGGGCCCGATACCCCCTTTTAGCTTGGCTTCGTCACGAACCCCGATCTGGCGCAGTTCGATACGGGTTTTGAAAATTGATGCAAGATCCTTAACCAGCTCACGGAAATCTACTCTTTCTTCCGATGTAAAATAGAAGATAATCTTGTTGCGGTCAAAATTATACTCGACACTGACCAGCTTCATATCGAGGCCGTGCTCTTTGATTTTCTGCTGGCACCTGGTAAATGCAGCTGCTTCTTTTTGCTGGTTCTCTTCCACCCGGCAGCAATCATCTTCGGTAGCAATGCGAATCACTTTTTTGAGAGGAAGAACCAGTTTTTCCTCCGGAATATCTCTTTCCGGAATGACAACAGCCCCGATCTCCTGCCCCCGCGCAGTTTCAACAATCACCTGCATTCCTAATTCTATATTATCTAGGGCAGGCTCGAAGTAGTATGCCTTTCCAGCCTGCCTGAAGCGGATTCCGATAACCCTGGGCATTGTGACAGCCTCCTTTGCAGCAATATAAGTGTCTTTTCCAATAATAAACGACGATTGACATTCGTTGTCATCATTTCATTAATGACGGTATTAATTATCATGATAGCTTCTTCCAACCCAAAAGGAAAAGGAGATTTACCGGCCTGGTGCGCAAAAGGTTGGATCGTATGCTGAGGAACTTCTTTCCCCCGGCCCAGGCTTTGAACTAACCAGTCGCGGTAAATGAGGCAGACCAGCTCAAGAAATTCAACCAGATCTTCCCGATCGGACATTGAAGCAGCCAATGAGAGCAATTTCTTCGTGGAATCACACCCCGAAGCAAGATTCCAGGCAGCTGCTTTCGCTTCTTCGTAACGCTCCTCAAAGCGCTCATCATCTGCGAGTCTATAAGCATAACCGGGAAGTCCGCCGCTGATGCGGCCCAGTAAAGCTGCTTTCCCTGCCGTTGTACCTTTGTTGGACATTAATAGTTCAGTAATTTGCGCACAGCTCAGGGGATTTAATTTGTACCGCTGGCACCTGGACAGTATTGTATCAAAAAGTAAGCGGGGCTGTTCAGCAAGTAAAATAAAATGCATGTCGGCAGGGGGATCTTCCAGGATTTTCAGCAGAGAAGAGGATGCTTCGGCTGTCATCCTTTCAGCCTGATCGATCAGGCACACCTTTCTGCCTCCAGAAAGGTAAAAACTGTCCCGAATGGCACGGAGCTGCTCTATCTTAATTTTTCGTCCACCGGGTTCAAGATAAAAGTAATCAGGATGATTGCCGTTTAGGAAACTGCGGCAGGAAATGCATTCCATGCAAGGCCCTGATTCTGAACGGTTGGAACACAGAATGGACCGGGCTAAAATTTTTCCCCAACTTTTTTTTCCGCTTCCTGAAGGACCCGTGAATAATATGGCATGACTTATTTTGTTTTCGACCAGCGCTCTGCCCAGTACTAAACGCAACTCCTGCTGCCCTGCCAGATTGCTAAAATTCATTGGAGGACCTCTCCGAAGAATGCCCGGTGATAAGATCCTGAACCAGTTGCCAGATAATCCTTCCCTGTTTCTCCATATCACCGGAAGCATTCACGATCTTTATTCTCTGCGGCTCCAGGCCGGCAAGTTCAAGATAACCGTTGCGCACACGCTGGTGAAACCGGTAATCCTTGCTTTCCATGCGATCGGCCGTCGCCCCGCGCCTGGCTGCTGCCTCTTCAACCGTCAGATCAAATAAGACGGTTAGGTCAGGGGAAATGCCGCCGGTTGCCTTACAGTTTAAAAACCGGATCAGGTTCAGATCCGCGCCTCCTCCGTAACCCTGGTAAGCTAGAGTAGAATCCGTGAAACGGTCGCACAATACGATCCTGCCGGCCAGAAGGGAAGGCACAATAACCTGTTCGGTCAATTCCGAGCGCGCCGCCATGTAGAGAAAGAGCTCCGCCTGCAGCGATGGTGAATACTGATTATCAAGCAGGACCTGCCTGATATTTTCACCAACGGCCGTGCCGCCCGGCTCACGGACAGGGATAAATGGGGTATTGCTCTCTTTAAGTTTACACTGCAGAATTTCGGACTGTGTTGATTTGCCACAACCGTCGATGCCTTCGAGTGTAATAAGCAGACCGCGCGTTGTGAGCACCTCACTTTTCATAGGCGGAAATTTACTTTTGGCAGTCAAAAATACCGCGGGCTCAGCCGGCCTGCGGTAACCCGGCAGGTTAAATCATCTTTAGAAACTATAGTTAGGCGACTCCTTGGTGATCTGTACGCCGTGCGGGTGACTCTCTTTGAGCCCGGCCCCTGAGATGCGGATAAACTTGGTCTTATGCTGCAGTTCATCTATGGTTGTCACACCGCAATAACCCATCCCAGCCCGCAGGCCGCCAGCCAGCTGAAAAACCATATCGCCGACAGTTCCCCGGAACGGCACCCGCCCTTCAATGCCTTCGGGGACAAGCTTCTGTTCGTATTCCTGGAAATAGCGATCGCGGGATCCTTCTTTCATCGCTCCCAGCGAACCCATACCGCGGTAGACTTTATAGCTCCGTCCCTGGAAGATTTCAAATTCACCGGGACTTTCTTCAGTTCCGGCCAAAAGGCTGCCGATCATTACAGCCGAGGCCCCGGCAGCGAGAGCTTTAGTCACATCACCGGAGAACTTGATCCCGCCATCGGCGATAATCGGCACATCAAATTCTTTGCCTGTGCGGGCTGCTTCATAAATTGCCGTAATCTGGGGCACCCCTATCCCGGCAATAACGCGTGTTGTGCAAATTGAGCCCGGGCCAACACCTACCTTAACTGCATCAGCACCGGCTTTAATCAAATCACGCGCTCCATCAGCCGTGGCAATATTGCCTCCCATTACTTCAATATCAGGGAAAAGACGTTTAACCTCTTTTACCGTATCGATTACAGGTTGGGAATGTCCATGCGCAGAATCAATAACAATCAAATCAACCCCGGCTTCTACAAGCGCTTCCGTACGGGTAATAGCATCCTTTCCCACGCCAACAGCTGCCGCCGCCAGCAGGCGGCCGTTAGCATCCTTGGAGGCGCGGGGAAACTGAATCGTTTTCTCGATATCCTTGATTGTGATCAGCCCTTTTAAGTTAAACTGATCATCGACAATTGGCAGTTTTTCGATCTTGTGTTGCCGCAGGATTTCCTGGGCTTGTTTAAGCGTTGTGCCTTCGGGTGCAGTAACCAGCTGCTGGTGAGTCATCGCTTCGCCGATCGGCCGTGAATAATCTTCCTCGAAACGAAGATCGCGGTTTGTAATAATTCCAACCAGCTTTTCTCCGACCGTAACTGGCACGCCGGAAATTCTGTAACGCTCCATCAGGGCGGCAGCATCGTTCAGGGTATGTTCAGGGGTAAGGCGAAAGGGATTGGTGATCACTCCGTGCTCGGAACGTTTAACCTTATCAACCTCTTCGGCCTGCTTTTCCAGATTTAAATTACGGTGAATCACACCGATACCGCCTTCGCGGGCAACAGCTATGGCCATTCGCGCTTCGGTAACTGTATCCATGCTCGCAGAAAGCAGCGGAAGGTTCAGCTTGATATTACGGCTCAGGCGGGTTGCTATTTCAACGTCACGAGGCAAAACCTGTGACCGGGCCGGAACTAACAGAACATCATCAAATGTAAGACCTTCCCATGCAAATTTATCAGCTTGCAAAACGCACTCCTCCTGCTATTTTAGCCATCTAGTTAATTGAAGTGATCATAACAAACGCCCCCTGTAGTGTCAACTGCAGCGAAGTAAGAGAAGCGGGTAGAAATGCCCCGATTCTTGCAGGATTAACCTCTGCTTAAAACGAATTTATTAGATGGTTAAATAAAGGGGGTGCCCGGAACTGCCTTACCTCGAGCTAAACGGTAATCGTGTTTTTTACGCTGGTGACAAAGACCGTGCAGGACTGCCTGTTTTATTCTGTCATGGTTCCGGCGGTCGCCATCACCACTGGTTATATCAACTTAAAGGTTTGAAAGGCAACGCAAACCCTCTTGCTGTCGACCTGCCCGGTCACGGGCGCTCGGAAGGAGTCCCCGAAAATGAGATATCCGCCTACCGCGATTGGCTGCACCGTTTCGTTGAAACGATCGGACTCGGCCCTTTTATCCCGGCCGGCCATTCCATGGGAGGAGCGATCGCTCTCGATTATGCTCTTCATTACCCCGAAGAGGTCCTCGGAATAATCCTCGTCGGCAGTGGAGGCAGGCTGCGCGTACTGCCCGCCTTTCTTGAATCGATGCGGGAGGGAACTGTTCCCGGAACTTTATTTGAATCACTTTATGGCCCTGAAACCTCGGATGAGCTCCTGGAAAAAGGGCGGGAAGAGCTCGAGTCAACTGCCGCCTCAATCTATTATAGCGATTTCTGCGCCTGTGATAAGTTCGACCTGATCGAAGAACTGCCGAAAATTAAACAACCCGCCCTGATCATCTGCGGCAGTGAGGACTGTCTTACACCGGTAAAATATAGCCACTTCCTTGAAGACAAGTTGCCCCGGGGCCGGGTTGAAATTATCGACGGAGCGGGTCACATGGCCATGCTTGAAAATCCGGAAGCAGTTAACCGGGCAATTGCCCGATTTATAGAAGAGCTTATTCCCGGCGACCGATAACTTCAGTTTGCTAAAACGCCTTTGCTTTGCAGGAAAGGAGAACCATTGGAAAAAAAACAAAGCTACTTTAACCTGGAAGAGACCCTTAGGCAAGCCTCCGCCAGTTTTGCTTACCTGGACCCTGATCAGGTTTCTGCGCAAGCAGGCGTGGAATTCAATAATCAGGAGCGGGCCCTGATTGTCCCCTTTCTGAACAGCAAATATTTTGTTCATCACCCGGAGGGGAAGGTGTTCACTGAAGAGGGAGAGGGCGCTTCAATTTACCTGGCTATAGTAATTCTTCATTACCTGATCACTGCAGACGGCACCCCGCTGACCGGACAGTGGATTGCCTACCGCCATCTGCCTGGTGGAGATATCTACACCAATCCTTTTCAGAAAAGAGCAGTAATCCCTTTTTTAAAAACCTTTGGAGATCGCCCCGGTGAATTCCAGGAAGCAGCGGAAGCACTCGGTGGCCACCGTCTTGATCTTACCGGTATCAGCATGGTAGTGCCGGTGCTGCCCCGGGTGCCGATCTGTTTTACAATCTGGCCGGGAGATGAAGAAATGCCTGCATCAGCAAACATATTATTCGACCAGGCGGCTCCTTCCTACCTGCCAACGGAAGATTATGCTCACCTGCCGGCGATCGTAAACGGGGCCATGAAAGAGATAATCAAAGCTTAAAATTCGGTTTACGGGATCTCGAAAGTGTAGAGTTTTAGAGATGGAAGCTAATCAGAATACCCGTTTCCGGTTTAAAAAAGGCTAGTTTAACTGAAAAAACAAATCTCTTTTGACAAGAGGTTTGTTTTTTGGGAATCGCGTGCAGTTTAATATTATTCAAGTTTTTCTGGCCCGGCCTCTGACCCTGGTACTTTCATTTTTTCACCTCTCAGATCTCCCGGCGTCCATCCAAAGCCCTGCTCAGGGTTAAATCATCGGCATACTCGATATCTCCGCCGACCGGCAGGCCAAAAGCAATCCTTGTAACCCTGATATCAAAAGGCGCTAAAATCCTGGCCAGGTATCCCGCCGTGGCATCTCCCTCGACATTCGGGTTGGTGGCAATAATGACTTCCCTTACCTCCAGGGCTACGACCCGTTTTACCATCCGGTCCAGCTTTAACTCTTCCGGGCCTATTCCGTCAAGTGGAGAGAGTGCACCGTGTAAAACATGATAAAGACCGCGGTACTGCCCGGTTCTTTCGAGCACCAGGACATCCCGCGGTTCCTGGACAACGCAAAGCAAGCGTTGATCCCGCCGCGAATCACTGCAGTAGGGGCACTGCTCCACCTCGGCAAGACTGCCGCAGGACAAGCAGAAGACAAGCTTATCTTTGGCTTCAACCATAGCCCTGGCAATAGCAACAACTTCTTCGCGCGAACAGCCCAGCAAATAAAAAGCCAGCCTCTGGGCGGATTTCTGTCCTATTCCCGGAAAGCGGCAAAGCACTTCAACCAGTTTCTTCAATGAAGCAGGATAAACCATTTAGTTTAATTCAGCCCCCTTAAAATTAAAACATTCCCGGGGGAAGATTTATGCCACCGGTCAACTTTTGCATTTCTGAAGAAACCATCTCATCTACCCGGTTAAAAGCCTCGTTTACAGCAGCAACGATCATGTCTTCCAGCATTTCACGATTCTCCTCGGACACCGCCTCGGGGTCAATCTGCAGCGAAACCAGCTGTTTCTTGCCGTTTGCTACAACCCGCACGGCGCCTCCACCGCTGGAGCTTTCTACTGTTTTTTCCCCCAGCTCTTCCTGCAGGCGGCTCATTTCAGCCTGGGCCTTCTGGAGCTGTTTCATCATTTTTACCATTCCACCGTTAGGCATTCTTAAACCTCCTTTCACTCTTCATCAATACATTTGCCTCCGAATATTTCCATCGCATCGTCAACATTCGGCGCTCCTTTTTTTTCAACTTTTTCCTCCGGCTTCACCTGCTCCGGTTCAGGGTCGGGAGGAGGAGCAGGGACATTTTTCAGCTCAGGTTCAACCGTACTGACGCTCTCAACAATCTCCGCTTTAATAGTCATCGGGTTTTGGAAAAAAGCAGAAATAACTTCCTCGGCCACTTTACGATGGCTTTCTTCCATAATTCTGATCTGGTGAATCGAGTATTCCGGATTATAGACCAGGGTAACCCTGTGCCCCTGGCAATTTCCGATCACAGCCGGCTCCAGCCAGGCCGCCGTGCTTTTCTGCTTTCTTTTGATATCCAGCATCAGCCTGGGCCAGGCTTCCTTAAGTGTGGCAAGACGTGCACCGGCCGCCTCTGCTGAGAGTCGATCTCCACCGGTTTCCTCAGGCACTGTAGTTTTATCCTCAACTGAAGCTTCGTTTCCCACAGACACTTCCGCGGCAGATTCTTTCCGGGTCTGTAGTTCCGGGGCATTACTGATGCCCTGTTTTGCTACCGGCAGATCATATTCCGGCGCTGCCGGATGCTGCGGCGGATGAAGCATTGAAGCGGGCTTAATTCGACCGTGCAGTAACCTGAACAGGCGGATCAAACCTACTTCAAGGATATACTGGGGAAAATGGGCACGATGCAGTTCCCCGCTGATCTCGTGCAAGAGCTCTACAGTGTCAAGCAGCACATATCTCTCAACCCGGTCCCGGTAACGGTCGACAAGCTCTTCAAATCCGTGTGAGTTGATCGGAGAGGTTTTCGTATCACCGCCTTCAAGAAGAAGGCGGGTGAAAACAAATATAAAGTCGCGCATAAACAAGTTGAGATCACGCCCGCTGTATACCACCTGCTCCAGGACTTTCAGCCCTGAATCTAGATCATTGTCCACGGCAGCTTTAACCAGCTCTTCAATAGTGTCGGCACGGGTCGCACCGGTTACGATGCGAACCTGTTCCCCGTCAATTTTTTCTGCGCCGTAGGTGAAGCACTGTTCCAAAATACCGAGAGCATCGCGCAGGGAGCCATCCGCAAGCCTGGCAATCAAGGTTATTGCTTCATCATCTGATTGCCATTTTTCCTCTTCCAGGATCTGCTCCAGCCGTCGGCTGATTTGATTAACGGTAAGCAGGTGAAAATCGAAACGCTGGCAGCGTGAAACGATCGTAGAAGGTAAGCGGGATGGATCGGTGGTCGCTAAAATAAAGACCACATTCTGCGGCGGCTCTTCAAGGGTTTTCAGGAATGCATTGCAGGCTTCAGTAGTCAGCATGTGGGCTTCATCAATGATATAAACCTTGTACCGGCTTTCCCCGCTGGCGAAACGGGTTCGTTCTCTTAACTCACGAATTTCATCAATACCGCGGTTTGAGGCGGCATCCATTTCGATAACATCGATGGAGACCCCGGCTGCAATATTCTTACAGGGGACACATTCACCGCACGGCTCGGATACGGGGTACTTTTCGCAGTTCATAGCCCGGGAAAGGATCTTGGCCGCAGTGGTTTTCCCTGTGCCGCGCGGGCCGCAAAAGAGGTAGGCATGAGCCAGGCGTCCTGAGTTCAGGGCGTTGCTCAGGGTACGGGTTATATGTTCCTGCCCCGTCATGTCATTAAAGGTAAGCGGGCGACGACGCCTGTAAAGGCTCTGGTAAGCCACGAATTTAAAACTCCTCTGAAGTTTGTCGGATTAAAATTGCTACGGCGCCCAGGGCGCCAACTGCTTTTTCCATGTTCTCTTCCTTAACCAGGATATAATCTGTATCGTATGTGGAAACAGCGAAAACAGGGATTCCTTCAGCAGCAAGCGGATCCAGAAGCGATGCCAGTATACCGGTCAGACTGAAATCAAGAGGGCCTTTAACTTTTAAAGCCCGGAAATTTTTTTCGGAAGAATATTCGTTGGGTATCAAATCTTCCCGGCAAACTATTGAGGTTTCATCAGCCGTTACGGTAACCGAATAAAAATTGCTGCTATCAAACAGCCAACCCGGAAGCGGAATCCCGCTACCCAGGCGGCATACCCCCAGCTTATCAGGCAGAAGAGTCAAAATAAGTTTTTCCAAAAAATTAATGGCCGCGCACCTGCCTTTGACCGGCACCTCCAGGCGCTTACCGGGCAGTTAGCTCCGTCCCGGCACTCCCGTGGCACCCACAAAAACTCACTTACCGCTGCTTCCTTCCGGACCTGACGGGGTTCATGAGCTTGCGCCGCACGGGACCGGGTCTTCAACACCACTTGCCAGGCGCAAGACCCTGAAATTGCGCGGCCGGGGGCAGGAATTGTACCCCGCTATAGCGGATTGCGGGTTCAGGGCACCGCTACCTCCCCGTCTAGCACGGCCAAACTATAAAAATGGCGGAGAGAGAGGGATTCGAACCCTCGAGACAGGGTTTTGCCCCATCTACTCGCTTTCCAGGCGAGCGCCTTCGACCAGCTCAGCCATCTCTCCACGTTAAACCAGACGTTCTTACCGCGCTTAATTATACAATGAAAACAGCTCAGTTTCAACCGCCCAAAAACTCTTAACATCCTGCATATCAATATTTGCTTTACAGTAGGAGAGTATTTTTACAGAGTGATAATTTTCCAGCCGGGATTGCATGGACCAGACAGGTACCGCTTTATTGTTATCATTTAACGATCTGTATAAATGATTGAATTATTTAATCCGGATACCCGTTCAACTAAAAAAAGACCCGGAGAAAACCCTGAATCTTTAAGCTGTACCCTGGATTTATTATCAGTTGGTTGGATTTAGAGAGGGTGCAGAGTTCGGGCTTAATGTACTTTGCAAGTTTTACCGTCTGTTTGCAGATCCTCATGATTCATTATCAATATAAATGGGCCGCTCTGAATCATAAGCAGGCCCTGGAAGCCCGTCATTTATAAACTGGGAAAACCAGGCCCTGTGCTCCAGTTCCTCATTAAGAATTCCCAGAGCCAGATGATAAGTAGCGCGATCCCTTCCCGCCGCCAAATTACAGAGTCGGGTATAATTGCGAACTGCACGGCGCTCAGTTTCTACCAATCTTTGGAGCATTCCCTGAATGTCCTGCATATCTTTTGATAATGTAGCAGATATGCCGGCCGGGCTGTCACCCCAAACATTTATCTCTGATGGAAGCATGCCGCCAAGCTGGTAGATGCGCTCCACCAGCGCTTCAAAATGTTTTCTGTCTTTATAACAGGCAGCTTCTACAATTTCCCTGATATTGCATTCTTCACATTCTGCCAGAATGGAACTCAGGAGAGTATACTGATAATACATCGTCAATTCGCTGGCAGCGCTTTTGCTCAGCAGTTCAAGAACCTGGTCCGCATCGATTTTCATTCTTCCCTCATTATTTCCAGAGTTACTGACCACGACGATGCCCCCTTTAGCGGTGCGGCTGTTATTACTGAAATCCTTTAGGCTGCAATTTTTCCTGCTTAATGTATCACGTTTTCTAGGTATTTAAATTGGCTGAAGGCTTCCCATTTCAGGAATACATCATCTGTAGGGCTGTCTATTTTTTCAGCGGAAAAGCTGATCAAGATTTGCGGCGCTCCGCTGGTGTATTCTCCGATATGATAATCCAAATAATAACGGTTTTCCATGCCGGGTTCCGGCCCGAAGTCGGGTTCTCCTAAAATATCTATTATCTCCAGAAAAGTCATACCTACCTTTACACCTAAAACATCATGCTCACCGCTAAGAATAATACTCACAGCTACTTTATGATCTATACCATCCGGTGAACAAAAGAGAACCGGCCCCTCCGCAAGCTCATAACTCATGTAATTGTGCGGGCCGTGTAAATTGCTAAAACCTCTCTTATCGGGTTTGCCCAGCTGGTTCCTGATCTCATCAAAGCTCAGACCCAAAAGGTTCAGGACCGAATCGTTTTGTTGATACTCCATGCCGCTAACAGTTGGAACATACTCCGCTGCTTTCAGACCGGATGCTTCTGAATACACGTAGTTTTGTGAAGGATGATTTCCCCAGAAAAATAATATAAGAACAGCAATTAAACCTAATAATGTTAAAGTTTTAATCCGTCTCTCTGAGAACATCTTCGTCACCTCCTTCACTTGAAAGTCTTCCACCAGCTGAGATGCCTTAATATTA
>SKPH01000059.1 GCA_007119615.1 Syntrophomonadaceae bacterium
ATAATGTAGGTTAACAGGTCTTTCTGATCCCGGTAAACTTCAGATATGGCATCTTCAAGTGAAGAAGCGGGGATAAAGCCCAGTAATCGGGCTTCTTCAGGATCAAGATCGGAAACCAGGTAAACACTGCCCTGCTGCAGGAGCCTGCCCATGGTATAAGCTTTGTGCCCGCCCAGGACAAACCCTCTGAGCAGCATTTCTTTCAATTCATGGAGCGTCAGGCCTTTCTTAGCCCACTCTTCATAAGTGGCCGACCCAATCCCTTCGGGGCACCGGGCCAGCAAAACCATCCGCCCTCCCTTTTTTAAAGCCCGCATAGCATGGTCAAGAGACTTGTGAGCCTGGTAAACATTTATATCCTTTGGATAACCGCCGCATGAGGCAATTACCACGTCTGCAAGGATGTCTATCTCTACACCATAAACTCTATCAGCCAGTGCACAGGCGGCAAGGTGAGCCCGAATTATATCACCGCCAAAAATACCCAGGATCTCTTTATTGTCACCGAGAACTGTGTTCAACAAAAAATCACCACCCACCATCAGGGCTGCCTCAAGCAGGTCCTCGTGGACAGGATTTCCTTCCAGCCTGCCGCTGCAAGCCCGGTCATCTAGCATCAGACTGTGGTTCTTGCTTATTGTTTCCCAACCGGCTGCACCGGGGATCAGGGCTTTTCGACCTCCCCCGAAACCGGCAAAATAGTGGTGTACAACACTGCCGGTTAAAATCCGTCGGTCAGCCTGAAGCACTCGTTTATTAACATAGACGGGGGTTTTAAAAGAGGTTTCGCCCAGGAAGACAAGTTCTTCGTTATTTCTGCTGTCATGATTAAACATAGCTATTCCAGTAGCGACGCTTTCGCCCACCAGGCCTTTCATTTCTTCCGGGCTCAGAGGACGGTGGGTACCCGTGGTGAAAACAATAAAAAGATCCTCTTCCCTGACACCGGACTGCATGAGTTCATCTATTAACAGGGGCAAAAAGAACTCGCTTCGGGCAAGCCTGGTCGGGTCGTTGACCAGCAGACAGACGGTTTCTCCCGGGTTGACAACTTCTTTAAGCGGTGGCGAAAATATTGGATCGCGAAGGGCCTGTCTGAGGGATCTACAGGGATCGGCCAGAGGCTCCACCCGTTTGGCTTTAATCAGCTCATAATTAACGCCGGGAGGAAGCTTCAGGGTAACTGTATCATGTCCGTATTTTAAGTCCACTATTGATTCCCGTTCATTTTGCAATTTCCTCTTCTGCAAGGATAGCTGCCCCGAGAGCGCCGACAATTTGAGGTTCAGGCGGAACGATAATTTTAGTTTTAAGCTTCTCGCTGAGGGCTCGAACAACTGCTCCGTTCTTGGCCACTCCCCCTGTTATCATTACGGCTTCCTCGAGCCCGACCCGACGGACCATGCCTGCAGTGCGGTCGGCAATCGACTGGTGCAAGCCCCGGGCGATATCTTCCCGGGGGATGCCCTGGGCAATCAGGGAAACTACTTCCGACTCGGCAAATACAGTGCACATACTGCTGATCGAGACTATGTCTGTTGCCCTGTCGCTTAAATCGGCCAATCCACTGAGCTCAACCTCGAGAGCCTGGGCC
This sequence comes from Syntrophomonadaceae bacterium, assembly GCA_007119615.1. Taxonomy (GTDB): domain Bacteria; phylum Bacillota; class Dethiobacteria; order DTU022; family DTU022; genus SKPH01. The sequence goes on from SKPH01000059.1 coordinate 1,595, forward strand.
ATGACTTCGAGAAAACGACCCGTTCCGGCAGCGCACTTATCATTCATTGCAAAGTCGAGCACCCGGCCCTGATCGCTTAGTAGAATTACCTTGCTGTCCTGCCCGCCTATATCAATAATCGTGCGTACATCCGGATTTAAGAAAAACGCACCGCGGCCGTGGCAGGTGATTTCGGTAACTCTTTTATCGGCAAATTCAATGCTAATCCGACCGTATCCGGTTGCAATAATATACTTTAGGTCGGAACGACTAAGCCCTGCTGTTTTAAGGGCGGTTTCCATTGCTTTTCCGGCGGCTTTTTTACTGTTTGAACCGGTAGGCATAATTACATAGTGCAGAACTTCTCCCCGATCCAGCAGAACAACTTCGGCGGTCAGCGATCCAACATCAATCCCTGCAACAGGCATAAATAAAACCTCCATTTTGGGAAACGGGAATTCAGAAGTCAGGAAATAGCCTGACTAAAATAAGTTTAATCTACGATCTTGAAACCCCGATGGTCATGTAGCACAGTGGTTAAATGTTTTTGACCTAATTTCCCGGCCCTTCTTTTATTGTCCTACCAGTTTTTTTGTCATACCAGCGCTTTAATCGACTGCCATATTTCGTCACGGCCTGAACCGGTGCGGGCGGAGAACGGCAGTAATTGATCAACATCAAAAAGGCCGAGCTTTTTGCGGATTACGGCGAGCTGCCTGAGAAGCGCACCGCGAGACAGTTTATCTGCTTTTGTAGCAACGGTTACAGTGGCAATCGTGTGGGCCCGGAGCCAATCCGACATTAGTTTGTCATCTTCAGTGGGCTCGTGACGGCTGTCAATGAGGTGTATACAACCGTGGAGATTTAACCTGTCTCCCAGGTAGTCTTCAATTATAGGAGCCCAGCGCTCGCGTTCTTTTTTGGATACTTTGGCGTAACCGTAACCGGGAAGGTCAACAAAACATAATTTGTCATTGATCAGGTAAAAATAGAGTCCCCTGGTCTTGCCCGGTGTAGAACTTGTCCGGGCTAAATTTTTTCTTCCGATCAGGTTATTCAGTAAAGATGACTTCCCAACATTGGATCTGCCTATAAACGATATTTCGGGCAGATCCCATTCAGGAAAATCTTTTACGTTATAGGCTGCCGCTTTTAATTCAACCTGTTTAACTTTCAATGGATCTCCTTATCAACCATAAAAATACCGGATCCTCATTCCGGCAGTTATTATTAATGCTGAAGGGAAGAATCACGGCTGCTTTCCGGCAGGTCTAAATCATTTGCCTTGATCCCTTTTTTCCCGGCCTTCTCCTTACTCTCGTCTGAAGCGCCGGCCAGGGCCATCTCAAGGACCTGATCCATATGCTCAACCAGTTTAACTTCCACTTTGCGTTTTACATTTTGCGGAATGTCGCTCAGGTCGCGGCGGTTCTCAGCAGGCATTAGGATATATTTTATTCCGGCCCGATGTGCTGCGAGGATTTTCTCTTTAACACCGCCAACAGGTAAAACCCGGCCGCGCAGCGTAATTTCACCGGTCATGGTTACATCTTTCCTAACCGGCATTTTGGTCAGGGCAGAGGCGAGAGCGGTAGCCATGGCGATACCTGCGGAAGGGCCATCCTTCGGTATGGCTCCTTCGGGGACATGAATATGAATATCAATATCCTCATAGAAGTTTTCATCGAGACCGAGCGATTCGGCCCGGGACCGGATATAGCTCATCGCCGCTTTTGCCGATTCCTGCATAACATCGCCAAGTTGTCCGGTAAGGGTCATTTTGCCCTTACCCTTCAGCAGGGTGATCTCAATAGATAGGAGATCGCCCCCGCTTTCGGTCCAGGCCAATCCGGTGGCCACTCCGATTTCATCATGTGCTTCAGCGGAACCGTATCGATAGCGCGGTATACCGAGATATTTTTGCAGGCTCTGGCGAGTCAATTTGATGTATTTTTTACGATCTTTAACCACTTCCCTGGCCACTTTCCGGCAGATAGCGGATATGCTCCGTTCGAGGTTTCGAACTCCTGCTTCACGGGTATACTCGCGGATTACATGTTTCACTGCCCCGTCAGAAAGGTCCAGATTTTTTTCAGTTAACCCGTGTTCCCTGAGTTGCTTCGGAATTAAATACTGGCGGGCTATTTCAACCTTATCTTCTTCGGTATAACCTGGAATGTGGATCAGCTCCATCCGATCCATCAGGGGCTGGGGAATATTATAAGACGTGTTCCCGGTGGTTATAAACATCACCTGCGACAGATCAAAAGGGACTTCTACATAATGATCACTGAAAGCATGGTTTTGCTCGGGATCGAGCACTTCAAGCAGGGCAGAAGAAGGATCGCCCCTGAAATCCGTGGACATTTTATCAATCTCATCCATCAAAAAGACCGGGTTTTTTGACTTGGCCTGGCGCATTCCCTGGATAATCCGTCCGGGAAGGGCTCCGATATAGGTCCGCCTGTGTCCTCTTATTTCAGCCTCGTCCCGAACCCCTCCCAGGGATATTCTTACAAAATTGCGCTCCAGGGCCCTGGCAACCGATTTAGCCAGAGAAGTTTTACCAACCCCGGGAGGACCAACCAGGCAGAGGATGGGACCTTTTAGTTTCTTTGCCAGCTGCCGCACAGCCAGGTATTCGATGATCCGTTCCTTAACCTTTTGCAGTCCGTAATGATCTTCATTCAGGATCTCTTCTGCTACTTCGAGATCAAGGCGATCTTCTGTTTCCAGTGACCAGGGAAGTTCAAGCAGCCAGTCAAGGTAAGTCCTGATCACTATTCCCTCTGCCGCCGCAGGAGGCATTTTCTCCAGCCGCTCCACTTCTTTAACCGCTTTCTCTTCCACTTCTTCCGGTAAACCGGCCTCTGCAATTTTTTCACGGTATTCTTCCGCTTCAGCCATACGCTCATCTTTTTCACCCAGCTCACCCTGGATCGCCTTCATCTGTTCGCGCAGGTAATATTCTTTCTGAGTTTTTTCCATCTGATTACGGACACGTAAATTAATTTTGCTTTCAATTTCCAATATTTCCATTTCTTTGCTTAATGCTTCATTAAGCTTTTCAAGACGGTCAACAGGATTTACCGCTTCGAGAATTTCCTGTTTCTGTTGAATTTTCATGCTCAAGTGAGATGCGACAACGTCGGCAAATTGGCCCGGCACTTCGATATCGGAAACAGTGGAAAGCGTTTCAGGAGGCACTTTGCGGCTAAGCTTAATATACTGCTCAAACTTTCCGAGGACGATACGCATCAATGCTTCAATTTCAGGGGTTCGTTCAGCCTTGTCCTTAATAATTTTAGTCTTGGCTTCAAGAAACAACTCTTCTGTATATAATTCAACAATTTTAGCCCGGTTTAAACCTTCAACCAGAACTCGGATTGTCCCTCCGGGCAGTTTAATCATCTGCTTTACCAGGGCTTCAGTCCCGATTTCATAAAGATCACCTGAGACAGGCTCATCAACCTTGGAATCTTTTTGAGTTATAAGAAGGATCCGGTTATCATCGACCATGGCCCGCTCCAGGGCAGATATCGAGCGTTCCCGTCCAATATCAAGATGCAGAACCATGTTTGGAAATACCAGTACCCCTCTTAAAGGAAGAACAGGTATTCTTTTTTTATCAGTCATAATTGGATACCACCTTTCTTATTAAATAAAAAAGCGGGAAGATAGAATATTAAAGTATTCGCTTCCCGCTGATATTTTTCCTTTATATTGCTTACTTCTCCAGAAACAAACCACTAATTTACGCTAAGCGCTTTCTTCTTTCTTTTTCCGCTTGTCCCTGGTCACCAGGATCGGTGTTTCCTTATTCTGAACAACTTCCCTGGTAATCACGCACTGCTCGATATCGTCTCTTGATGGAAGCTCGAACATCACATCAAGCAGGGTCTCTTCCAGGATGGCCCGCAAGCCCCTGGCCCCTGTATTCCTTTTCATCGCCTCTTCGGCGATAGCCTGCAGGCAGTTCTCTTTAAACTCGAGAGCGATACCGTCAATTTCAAATATCTTCTGGTATTGCTTGATCAGAGCATTCCGAGGTTCCTGGAGGATTCGCACGAAAGCTTCACTATCAAGTTGATCGAGGGTGGCAATAACCGGGATTCTTCCGACAAACTCCGGAATTAAACCGTACTTGAGCAAATCCTGGGGCAAGATCTGCTTTAAAATATTCCCCAGGTCATCATCGTTGCGTGAAAGAACTTTGGCCCCGAAACCAATTCCTTTGCTGCCGATACGGCTCTGGATAATTTTTTCCAGTCCATCGAATGCTCCTCCACAGATAAAGAGGATATCGGTCGTGTCGATCTGCATAAATTCCTGGTGAGGGTGTTTGCGTCCACCCTGGGGAGGCACGCTGGCTACGGTCCCTTCCAGAATTTTCAGCAGGGCCTGTTGAACGCCTTCCCCGGAAACATCCCGGGTGATTGAAGGGTTGTCTGTTTTACGGGCGATCTTATCAATCTCGTCAATATAAACAATACCTTTTTCCGCCTTCTCCAGGTCGTAATCTGCAGCCTGAATCAACTTCAGCAGAATATTCTCCACGTCTTCACCGACGTAACCGGCCTCGGTCAAAGAAGTGGCATCGGCAATAGCAAACGGCACATTCAGGATTCGAGCCAGGGTCTGGGCTAACAATGTTTTTCCTACCCCGGTTGGGCCGATCAAAACAATATTGCTTTTTTGGAGTTCAACATCTTCCACTTTTTGTGACGCATTAACTCTTTTATAATGGTTATAAACCGCTACAGACAGGCTCTTCTTGGCTCCTTCCTGTCCGATGACATACTGGTCGAGCACTCCCTTAATATCCTGTGGATTGGGAAGTTCGACATGCCCCAACTCGGCTTCATCGCCGATTTCCTCTTCTATTATTTCGTTGCACAGTTCAATACACTCATCGCAAATATAGACACCCGGCCCGGCAACAAGTTTACGAACCTGTTCCTGGGTTTTCCCACAGAATGAACACTTAAGATGTCCCTTTTCTTCGTTGAACTTAAACATGTGGAGAAATCACCTCATCTCCATTATAGATTTCGATCATTAACTTCTTTGCATCAGTATCTCATCAATTAACCCGTATTTCACGGAATCTTCGGCAGACAAGAAGAAATCGCGGTCAGTATCCCGGGCTATTGTTTCAACCGGCTGACCGGTATGGTCAGACAATATTTCATTGAGCTTTTCGCGAATCTTAAGGATCTCGCGGGCGTGGATGTCTATATCAACAGCCTGCCCCTGTGCGCCCCCTGCCGGCTGGTGCAGCATTGTCCTTGAGTTAGGCAGAGCAAAACGCTTGCCTTTTTCTCCGGCTGCCAGAAGCACGGCTCCAAAGCTGGCAGCCAGGCCAACACAAATAGTCGAGATTGCCGGCTTGACATAACGCATTGTATCATAAATTGCCATTCCGGAATATACCGAACCCCCGGGAGAATTTATGTAAAGATTGATATCCTTTTTCGGGTCTTCCGACTCGAGAAAAAGCATCTGGGCAACAATCAGGTTCGCCACATTATCATCAATCGCACTACCCAGGAAAATGATGCGATCCTTGAGCAGGCGCGAGTAAATATCATAAGCCCTTTCGCCGCGGCTGGTTTGTTCAACAACCATCGGAACTAAAACACTCATTATAGAAAAACCTCCTTATATTATACTATACTATTCTTTTTTATCTTTCTGAGCAACCTTTTCTGTTTTTTTCTTATTTTTAGCCGTTTCCGAGGTTTTAGTCTCTTTTTTTACTTTCTTTGCAGGAGCCTTTTTTTCTTTTTTGGCCTTCGCAGCAGAAGCTTTCTCTTTTTTTTGCGTCTTGTCAACAGAAGCTTTATCCTCTTTTTTTACCTTTTTTATCTTTGCTTCGTCGACCATTAAATCGATTGCCCTGCGGATACGTAATTCTTCCTTCATTACGGGCAGCCGGCCCTGCTTTTCAATAATTTCTTTAATTCGCTTCGGATCATCGTCGTAGCTTTCGGCAATCTCTTCGATCCTGGCATCTAGTTCGCTGTCTTCAACAGTTATTCCTTCTTTTTTGGCTATGGCATCGAGCACGAGGTTAGCCCTTGTCACCTTCTCTGCTTCTTCACGCCGCTCTTCACGAAGTTCATCTTTGCTTTTACCGGAAAGCTGGAGAAATTGATCGAGCTCCATCCCCTGCTGCCGCAAATAGTTTTCCATATCACCGATCATCCTGTCAATCTGGCGGTCAACCAGAGCCTTTGGCGGCTCAACAGTTGACGATTCGGTTACTTTTTCAATTAAGGATTCTTCAAGCCCTGTTTTCGATCTTTCTTCAGCATTCTTAAGCAGTTTTTCTCTTAAATCTTTCTTCATTTCATCTAGGGTTTCGAACTCGCTGACCTCTTTGGCAAACTCGTCGTCCGGTTCAGGAAGCTGTTTCTCTTTAATTTGTTTTATTTTTACCTTAAAAACAGCATCTTTACCGGCGAGATCTTCATTCCGGTATTCCTCCGGGAACTTAACCTTCACTTCTAATTCGTCTTCAGGTTTAGCCCCGATAAGCTGTTCTTCAAACCCGGGGACAAAGGATTTCGAACCCAGTTCCAACGAGTGGTTTTCTGCTTCCCCTCCATCGAAAGGTTCGCCGTCAATAAATCCTTTAAAATCAATTAAAACCAGATCTCCTTCCCTGGCCTCGCCATCTTCCCGGGGAACAAGGCGGGCATTTTGCTCTCTGAGCATATAGAGGTGGTGATCAATTTGAAGTTCATCGACCCCGGCTTCTTCCTGCTCTGCTTCCAGGCCCTTATATTCACCAAGTTCCACCGGCGGTATAACTTCAACAACAGCATTGAAGAGGAGCGGTTTGCCTTCTTCAATCTGCACCAATTCAAATTCGGGGTGTCCGACAGGATCGAGATCCGCTTCTTTCAATGCTTCTTCATAAGCCGGCGGGACCAAAAGCTCAAGCGCTTCTTCATGCAATATTTCAGGTCCGAACCGTGATTCTAAAATCCGGCGGGGCACTTTCCCCTTGCGAAATCCGGGTAAATTTACATCAGTTACAACCTTGCGGTAGGCTTTGGCCAAAGCCGTATCGACATCGGGGGCCGCTACCTCTATTTCCAGTTTAATTTTTGTGTTTTCCAGTTTCTCCGTACCCTTTAACATTTACAATCCTCTCCTTAACCACTCAGATCTTTTTTGAAAAATCGTATAACCCCATTGGATGACTAACAATAAAAACGCCTTTAAAACAGGCGTTGATAAGCATTTATATCTTACCATAGAAAAATTTTAGATACAACATAAAATCAGAAGCCAGGAGATAGAAGAAAGAAACTGCGATGCAATTCCAAATAATTGTGATAAATCTTGAATATTATCTCAAAATAGTATACAATAAAGCGAATGAACATTCATTCATCATAATGGAGGTTCAACTTGGCCAAGCGCAGCGGAGAGAAATATCACGTCCTCATCGATTCTGCCGTAAAAACCTTTGCCCGTACCGGTTATCACCGAACACGGGTTGCCGATATTGCCCGCGAAGCAGGCGTTGCGGACGGCACGGTTTATATTTACTTCGAAAACAAAGAAGATATCCTGGTCTCCCTCTTCCAGGAGTTGATGATCAGTTTTGTAGATAATCTATACTGCGAGCTGGTCCAATGTCAAAACGCCACTGAAAAGTTAGCAGCAATTATTAAATACCACCTTTCTATCCTGGCCGATAACCCTGACCGGGCCAGGGTTACCCAGATTGAATTAAGACAAATAGATCAGGTTATAAACGAAGGCATTTCAAAACCGCTTCTGAAATATTTCCAGTTGATCGAGGAGGTGATCGAAGAAGGCAAGATGCAGCGTCTTTACCGGCAAAACCTCAATACAAGAACTGCGCGGAAAGTTGTGTTCGGGGCCATAGACGAAGTTGTCACCTGCTGGGTACTCTCCAGCAAGAGTTATGACCTGACCGCTTTATGCGAACCTGTATATGACCTGTTGGTAAGAGGCCTGCAGGAAGTCTGATTTTTTGATCCCCTGGTTGGTAGAAAAGCTTAAACTTATGTGGCAAAAGGAGGTATTTTGATGGCCTTGAAAGAAATCAGAAAGGCTGCTGTTCTAGGTGCCGGAGTTATGGGAGCCACCATCGCGGCCCACCTGGCAAATGTCGGCATTCCGTCGTACCTGCTCGACATCGTACCCCGTGAGCTAACCCCGGAAGAAGAAAAAAAAGGTTTAACCCTGGAAAGCCAGGAAGTACGCAACCGCCTTTCCAGCAAAGGGAAAGAGGATTTACTTAAACAGAAATTGAATCCCCTCTACCGCAAATCATATATCGACCTGATAACTCCTGGAAACTTTGAAGACGACATGGATAAACTTAAAGAAGTGGACTGGGTCGTAGAAGTAATTATCGAGAACATGGATATTAAAAAGAAAGTCTTTAAGCAGATCGAGGAAAACTGGAATGAAGGGACTGTAGTGTCTTCCAACACCTCAGGCCTTTCAATCAATGAGATGGTTACCGAAAATTCTCCGGAGTTCCGCAAGCACTTCCTGGGAACCCACTTCTTTAACCCGCCCCGGTATATGAAATTATTGGAAATAATACCCTGTAAAGAAACTTCTGATGACGTTCTTGATTTTATGCACCGCTTCTGCGAAAAAGTTCTCGGTAAAGGAGTTGTCTTTGCCAAGGATACTCCCAACTTTATCGCCAACCGTATCGGTACTTACGCTATGGCCTATACCATTAAACTGATGCAGGATGAAAATATGACTATCGAAGAGGTTGATGCCATCACAGGACCGCCGATGGGTCACCCGAAAAGCGCTTCTTTCCGTACTCTCGACATGGTCGGCCTGGATACTTTCTGGCATGTCGCCCGCACCGTATACGATAAGTCAGACGACCCGGATGAAAAAAAAGTCTTCGATCTGCCGGATTTCCTTCAAAAAATGATCGACAATAAAATGCTCGGCGATAAAACCAAACAGGGTTTCTACAAGAAAGTCAAAGGTGAAAAGGGCTCGGAAATCTATGCTATCGATTATGAAAAGATGGAATACCGGCCTAAGGAAAAAATCCGCTTTGACATCCTCGGCAAAACTAAGAACGAAGGACTACAAAAAGGATTTAAGATGCTCGTCGAATCAGACGAAAAGGTGGGTAAATTCTCCTGGAACCTTACAAAGCGCTTCCTTATCTACAGTGCTTCCCTGATTCCTGAAATTGCCGATGACATTGTCAATGTTGATCGCGCCATGCGCTGGGGCTTTAACTGGAAACTTGGACCCTTTGAAAGCTGGGATGTTATTGGCGTCAGGGAAAGCGTGGAGCGGATGAGAGGCGAAGGGGAAACAATCCCGGCCAACGTCGAAGAGATGCTCGCTAACGGTTACAATAGCTTTTATCAAGAAGACGAAACCGGAAATCTCTCCTATTACGATTTTGAATCAAAAAGCTACAAGCCAGTGCCGATCAGCCCGGAAATCATCAGCCTGCCCGCTTTGAAAAAACAAAACAAGCTGGTTATCGGCAACGATGACGGCAGCCTGATTGATCTCGGAGACGGCGTCTGCTGCCTCGAGCAGCACAGTCCCCGCCAGGCCTTATCGCCCCTCTTCTGGGAATTTATCCACGAAGCTGTGGAAGAGGCCGAAAAAAACTTTATCGGTATGGTTGTCGGCAACCAGGAAAGCAACTTCTGTGTCGGCGCCAACGTTGCATTAATGTTAATGGGTGCTCAATCAGGCGATTGGGACATGATCGACAACGCAGCCAGGCGCCTCCAGGATGGCTTTATGAAAATGAAATATTCATCCATCCCGGTAGTGGGAGCGCCCTTCCAGATGACCCTGGGCGGCGGGATGGAACTGATTTTACACTGCGACCGCATTCATGCCGCTGCTGAAACCTACTTGGGCCAGGTTGAAATCGGCATGGGGCTTATTCCGGGCGGAGGAGGCAACAAGGAACTGCTGATCCGCTTCACCGAAGGGCTGCGCGATGACACCAAGGTCGACCTACTGCCCTACGTCCAGAAAGCGTTTGAGGCGATCGCTATGGCCACAGTGGCTACCAGTGCCCGCCATGCCCAGGAACTTGGCTTTCTGAGGGCAACCGATAACGTAACCGTCAACCAGGATTACCTGCTTCACGACGCTAAGAACACCGTCCTGGCCATGGCCCTGGAGGGTTATGAAGCTCCCAAACCGAAACCAATCAAGGTGCTGGGCGAATATGGCATCGCAACCTTCAAGGTCGGTGTCCAGAATATGTTATGGGGCGGCTATATCACCGAACATGAACAGAAAATTGCAGAAGCAGTGGCTTATGTCTTATGCGGCGGTAACATCAAACCGAATTCGCTCGTCAGTGAGCAGTATCTGCTCGATATTGAAAGAGAAGCTTTCCTGAGGCTTCTTGGCGAGGAGAAAACACAGGAACGGATCAACCATTTCCTTTCCACAGGAAAACCTTTAAGGAATTAAAGGAGGAGGTAACGAGAATGAAAGAAGCTGTAATTGTTTCCAGTGTTCGAACAGCAATCGGCAGGGCGCCGAAAGGCAAACTGCGTTTTACCCGTCCTGAATATATGGGCACTGTAGCCGTCAGGGAAGCTATCTCACGGGCCAAAGGCCTCGATCCCGCTGAAATTGATGATTTGATCCTTGGCTGTTCATTCCCGGAAGCGGAACAGGGTATGAACCTGGGCAGGATCGTCGCCTTGCAGGCCGGTCTCCCGGACAGCGTCCCGGGTCAGACTGTAAACCGTTTTTGCTCCTCCGGACTGCAGTCAATAGCCATGGCTGCAGAGCGGATCATGTGCGGCTTTGCCGATGCTATTGTCGCAGGAGGCGTTGAAAGCATGAGCATGGTACCGATGGGCGGGAACAAACTGGCGCCCAGTCCCGTGCTGGCAGAAAGCCATATCGAAACTTATACCCCAATGGGTATAACTGCCGAGAATGTTGCACAGCGCTACGATATCTCCCGTGAGGATCAGGACAAATTCGGCCTGGCCAGCCAGCAAAAAGCGGCAGCGGCTACAAAAGAAGGCCGTTTCAAAGATGAGATTGTTCCTTTGACAGTAATCGACCGTTTTGTCGGCCCGGATAACAAGATCGTCGAGAAAGAGTTTGTTTTCGACGTTGACGAAGGGATCCGCGATACCAGCATAGAGGCGCTCTCCAAGCTGCGCCCGGCTTTCCACGTCAATGGAACTGTAACTGCCGGCAACTCTTCACAAACCAGCGACGGAGCGGCGGCGGCGGTAGTTATGTCGGCCGAAAAAGCTGCCGCCCTCGGATTAAAACCGCTGGCAGTCTTTCGAGGCTTCAGCGTTGCCGGCTGCCCCCCTGAAATTATGGGGATCGGCCCGGCAGTAGCTATTCCGAAATTAATGGAGCAGACCGGCATAAAGATCAGCGACATTGACCTGGTCGAACTTAACGAAGCCTTTGCTTCGCAGGCTCTCTACTGCATACGCGAACTGGGTCTCGATCCGGATCTGGTCAATGTAAATGGCGGAGCGATCGCTCTTGGCCACCCGTTAGGCTGCACCGGGGCCAAACTCACTGCAACCCTGCTGCACGAAATGCAGCGACGTGATTCACGCTATGGAGTCGTTTCGATGTGCATCGGCGGAGGCATGGGCGCTGCGGGTCTCTTCGAAAGAGCCTGATAGCCTGAGCAGCGCTAATTTAACAGCAACCTCTTAAAGGGTTCTAAGCTTAATTCATTTACCGCATTATGGTATTATTAAGCAAGGGCCCTATTTTTTTCAGGGTTATAAAGTCAGAAATGATGATAAAAAATAGCTCTCTCACCTTCTCCCCGTGAGAAAAGTAAAAGGACTAAATTGCAGGTAGCTGTCACTTCCTGCTTCAACAAACCCGGGTTGTATTATTCCGGCTTTATATTGAAGGCAAAGAGACATGGCATACATGATTTAAGGATCTTCAGATCTCGTAAAGTTGTAAATTGCAGAAATAATCCTTGCCGGCTGTATAAAATTTATTGATAGGAGGTATTAAATTGACTCCGCACGTAGAACTACAGGGAAGAATAAGAAAACTTCAGGAAGCGATGAGAAAAGATCAGATCAGCGGAGCGCTGATCGTTCAGAGGGCTGACCTGTTTTATTTCAGCGGAACAGGGCAGAATGCCCATCTATTCGTACCTTCAGAAGGTGGGCCGACACTGGTTGTAAAAAAATCGATGGCCAGGGCTGAGTATGAAAGCCCCCTTGAGAAAATAGTTCCTTTCGAAGGTTGGGATAAGCTGGCGGAGCTGGTTTCGGAAGCGGTACCGGCCGGCTCCAGGGTCGGACTTGAAGCCGATGTTCTTCCGGCTAACCTGTATTTCCGATATCAAAAGCTGTTTAACGATTACGAACTTGTAGATATATCCCTCCCGATCCGAAAGATCCGGGCGATCAAATCCGGTTACGAAATTGGAATCATGCAGGAAGCAGCCATGATCAGCGAATCCGTATGTAACCAGGCAAAGGAAGTAATCAGGGCCGGATTGACAGAGGTGGAGCTGGCCGGCCTGCTTGAGCTTCATGCGAGGACACTGGGCCACCAGGGCGCTGTCAGGATGCGCGGATTTAACCAGGAACTCTACTACGGTCATATCCTGGCCGGAGAAAATGCAGCGACAATTAGCTTTTTTGACGGGCCCACAGGCGGTTCGGGCTTGAATCCTTCTTTTCCCCAGGGTGCCGGCACAGGGATCATTAAACACAACGAACCTATTCTTGTTGATTTTGTCAGTGTGCTTGATGGGTACATGGTTGATCAAACCCGTATCTTCTGCCTGGGGGAACCACCGTTACACCTTCAGGAAGCTTATAACAGCGCCGTCCTGATTAGAGATGAGCTGGCCAAGATGGGAAAACCCGGTGTTGACGGCAGCAAACTTTATGAAAAAGCGGAAGAGATGGCCCGAGAAGCAGGCCTGGCCAATCATTTTATGGGTTATGCAGAAAAAGTAAGATTTGTCGGACATGGGGTCGGACTTGAGCTCGATGAACTGCCGGTTATCGCCGGCGGTCTCGAACAAACCCTTGAAAAAGGCATGGTAATTGCAATTGAGCCGAAATTTGTCTTTCCCGGTGAGGGCACAGTAGGCATTGAAGATACCTTTGTCGTGAACGACACTCGTTTAAAGCAGCTGACTACATTTAGCGATCAGCTCCAGGTTCTGTAACTTTACCGGAGATCGTAACTAAAAAAACAGGTCCTGAATGCCAATGCCTAAATTACGGAGCCGAACCGACTCCTTTGCTTAAAAGCTATCAGCCGCCGGTTGTACATCCGGATATAAAAAGTATCGCCAGTGAGATTAAGGACAGGGCCAGAAAATACATACGGTTCATTGATGATCCCCCTTTCATTTTCGTCTAATTAATAGCATAACCAGCACTTATTGGCAATGAAAAATTTTAGGCTCAATATTTTACGATCAACTATTTATGTTAACTATGAAATAAATTTAAAACAGACTAACCCTTATTTGATAGCTACTTTTTAAAACAAATACCTGTTCTACTCACAATATGCACAGGGTTATCCACAAGAGAAATCCTTTATTTCTATTCCACAGCTCTATTATCCACAAATTCTTCGGTTAGTAACCATAATACACCTCTATTTTTTTCGAAAATGTTGGCATGGTAATTGATATTTAAAAACGTTCCGAACAAAAGTAGCTCAGGAAAAAAGGGAATACGAATTTCTTATCGAATAATTATTTTATAAAATGTACCATTTAATTTAAGGAGGCGTCAGTATGGAGGTTAAAGTAAACGAAGATTGCACCGCCTGTGGTATCTGTGAAGATATTTGTCCTGAGGTTTTTGAACTGGGAGATGAATTTGCTGAAGTAAAAGTTAACCCTGTTCCTGCTGAACATGAAGAGAAGGTTCGGGAAGCAGCTGAAGAGTGCCCTGTTGAGGCGATCATAGTCTCATAAACCGGGAAAATATTATTAAAATGATAAAAAAGAACCCGTTACATAACGGGTTCTTTTTTATCTGCCGGAAGGACTTCGCTTTTTAATTGACGAATATTACCACCACCGGTAGCTCTTAACCTGCTTTATCCGGCATAACCCGCAGGAGGCAGTATATTTATGGACCAGGGAAAATTGCTTGAAGGCATTACAGTATTGGAAACCAGAGCGGGGAAAATTCAACCTGTAACCGGCCTGGCATATCATTCCGATCGTGTATCGGCAGGGTCACTGTTCGTCTGTATCAAAGGTTACAAAACTGATGGCCACTTATACCTAAAACAGGCTGTAGAAAATGGAGCAGTCGCGTCGGTAGTTGAAGAGTTTCAGGAGAACATTGATATCCCTCAGTACAGGGTTGCCGACAGCCGTGAAGCTCTGGCTGCATTGGCAGACAGTTTCTACGGTCATCCCTCAAAAGAGCTTAATATCACCGGGGTAACCGCTACAAACGGAAAAACTTCCACCACCTATATGATTAATGCTATCTTTGAAGAGCAGGGCCTCAAAAGCGGACTGATCGGAACAGTTATTGTTAAAATTGATGACCGGATCCATCCGGCTGAGCTGACAACTCCCGAATCATTGGATCTGCACCGCTACTTAAGGCAGATGGCCGACAAAAAGGTCAGCCATGTAGTAATGGAAGTTTCCTCTTCGGCGCTGGAGCTTAAGAGGGTTGGCAGTGTTGATTTTAACCAAGTGGTAGTCAATAATATCAGCCGGGAACATATTGATCTGCACGGTTCTTATGAAGCATACGTTAAAGCCAAGGCCAGCCTGGTCCGAAAAGCACGGGAAGATCAGTGGGCCGTCATAAACCTTGATAACCATCAAACTGCCTTACTCGCCAATGAAACAAGGGCCAGGACTTTCACCTACGGTCTGAAAAATAAATTAGGGGATTGTGTGGTTAGCGATTTGGATCTCAGCACAGGACGAGCTCGTTTTACTGTCAATCTGAAAAAAAATAATCCGGCTCAGTTATTTGCTTCCCAGCCGGACTCATTCCCTATTGAACTTTCAGTCCTCGGCCTGCACAGTGTCTATAATGCCATGGCAGCAATACTGGTAGCCCTCCTCCACGGTTTCCCTGTAGAAAATATTCAAAAAGCACTTCGTAAATTCCGGGGGGTTGAAAGACGTTTTGAACTGATCTTCGAAGATGACTATATGGTCCTCGACGACCACTTCGCCAATAGCGGCAATATTGATGTGACCCTCGAAACCCTTCAGATGATGAAATACGAAAAACTGCACCTGGTTTATGCCATCAGAGGCAGCCGGGGCGTAACGGTGAATCGTGAAAATGCTGAGACGCTGGCGCGCTGGGCTCCAAAGCTTGGCCTTGATAAAGTGATCGCCACAATCAGCAAAAGCCACGTCAGTGAAAAAGATCTTGTCAGCACAGAAGAACAGCAGGTATTTGAAAATGTTATGCATGAGGCCGGCATCAAAACCGAAATATACAAAGAGCTGCCCGATGCCGTGGCCCGCGGCTTAGCTGAAACCAGCCCCGGGGACGTACTGCTGTTGGCCGGCTGCCAGGGCATGGATTACGGCGCTTCCATCTGCCTCGAGCAAATTCATCGCCTGAGGCCGGACCTACCCAAGGAAAAAGTTTTCGCATCCCTGAAGTACAGGGTAGCAGGGATTCTTAGCTAAGCCTCTTTAATTTCGATTCCGCCCATAATTGCCCGGGCCTGGATTCGAACTATATGCTTTGCCGCTTCAGATATGTTTTGCTCTACTTTACGACCGGCAATAAGGCCGCCATCCTCCTGGTCTTTAAAAGAGACTCCACCCAGGACAGCGGAGCCCTCATATATGACCTCAAGGCCTTTCGGTATCCTAACCTCTATTCCACCCATGATTGCGGTAAGATCCAGTATTGTTTCTCCTTCCGGTATCTCGGCCGCGGTTAAATCAATCTCTATTCCACCCATCAGCGCAAAATGGCTTCCGCCTTCCAGTTTCCACGGCTGTTTTCCGCCCACCTCTGCGCCGCCCATAAAAACGAAGCGTCCCCCTCCCCCTCTGCCGGTCCTTCCACGGAGCAGGTTAAAACCGATAAAAATCAAGACGATTGGCCAAAAAATATTCCAGAATAAACCAAGATCAACCTCAAACAGGCCCAGGTTTCGCCCCAGGTAAACCACGCCTATAGTTATGGCAAAAAGCGCAGTAATAAACTGGCCCCAGGAAAAGTAGATCTTTTTCTCTCCACGCGCTGCAGTATAGCCGAAAGATAAAAAAAGCCAGTTAAATCCCAAAATTAAGGGAATCACGGGCCAGAGCCTCAGGATCTCCCTTATTTCTATCTCAATGCCCAGACCAAGATTGCTCAGTAGTAATAGTACACCGATGATCAGGATCGCTAAACCGATTACCAACCTGCCACTAATAATACGCATAGTACACATCCTTTCTGACATAAGCATTCTATTGATCAGGATATCATAATAAATACCATATTGCACCCTACACTTGCTTCCCCTATTGTGTCAATTATTGTTCAAAGAACCGCGTATCGCGTTGACTTTTTCATTTTCACATGCTAAAATTAACAGCGCACTTGTTATTCTTACGGTGGGTGTAGCTCAGTTGGTTAGAGCGCCAGGTTGTGGCCCTGGAGGCCGTGGGTTCGAATCCCATCACTCACCCCACCTAAATAACCTGCATTTGAAAGTGTTGCTGGGGCGTAGCCAAGCGGTAAGGCACGGGTCTTTGGAATCCGCATGCGTAGGTTCGAATCCTACCGCCCCAGCCATTTTTATGCCCGCTTTTATATAGTGTCCTCTGAGCACAAAGCTTCCCTTTTTGAAAGCTATAACGAACTATTTTAATCCTTATTGCCCTGTTCCTGACCATTCTATTGCAGGCCAGGCCTCTGGAAAATCCTATTTAATCTGCACTTTGCAGCAGGTATTATCGCCCTTTTCAGGATAATAAAAAAAGACGATTGCTCGTCTTTGATTTAACAGATTACCGCCGCATCTTCTATCATCCATTCCGGTCCTTCAAAATATTGTTTACCACACCTGCAGGCAGGAGTGGTAACCAATAACCTGTTATCGTCTTTCGGATACTAAACGGGCATTAAATACTACTCTATTTTAAGAAGTCTTTAAATTCTTCCTGGAACTGCTCGACTTTTGGCGACACAACAAGTGCGCAATACAAGTTTCCAGGATTATTTTCATAGTATTGCTGATGGTACTCTTCCGCCAGATAAAATTTCTCCAAACCCTGTACTTCTGTAACTACGGGACCTGCATGAACGCCTGCAGTTTCCAGTTTGGCAATAAAGTCATTTGCCTTTGCTTCCTGCCCGGGGTTGGTAAATAATATTACGGAACGGTATTGTTCTCCTACATCATCTCCCTGCCTGTTTAAAGTTGTGGGGTCGTGGATTGAAAAATAGATTTCTAACAACTGGTCATAGCTTATGATTTCCGGGTCAAATACTACTCTAACCACTTCAGCATGCCCGGTATCGCCTCTGAGGACTTCCTCGTAAGTGGGATCTTCCACAAATCCTCCGGCATAACCGGCCTTAACCTCAACAGTGCCGATTACCTGTGAAAAAATTGCATCTATGCTCCAGAAACAACCGCCTCCAAAAACAGCGGTTTCAAATTCTTCACCCTTATCCCCGGATAGATCATCTGAAGCGTTTTCCCCGGTAATTATCGTGCCGGCTTCACCCCAGTTGCCAATATAGAAGGCTGAAACCGCTACAACTAGTAGGGCTATCAATGTCAACAACATTATTTTTTTCATTGGGTATGTTCCCTTCAAATAGTTTGAATATACTATATCATTAAAATCGTTCTTAGTAAACCATGTTCTGTTGACTGTCTGACCCCACAGGTTTAGGTAATCATTAGTCCTGCTTTTCATCAATTCAGAAAGGGAGTGTAATCAAAAAACAATCTGCTTGTAATATTCCTGTAAAGTTCAAGCTTTAAAATAGAAGGTGAGTTGACCCCCTCTATTTATATATATGCATTGGGCACAGTAAAAAACTGTGCCCTCTTTTTTATATATAATTGACCGGGAGCAAAAAGCGACCCTGCCCAGTAACAAAGTCCGGGTTTATTAAACGAACAGAAAGTTTTGAGTCGGATTTACCACTAACTTGATATAAACTTTAAACCTATTGCTGAACTTATAAATCAATTAAGTAATCGATGCCCTGTAAATTTCTTCTATAGATTGGCCCAGCATAGCATTGAATTCTTCGTCACTTTGATCAGCATTAAGGCCTTCTACCAATGCCCTGGAAAAACTTGCAATAAGTCCGGGATGTCTTTCCAGCCTTGTAACCGCCTCTTCTCTGCTGTAACCACCGGAAAGTGCTACTACACGCATTACCTGTGGATGTTCAATCAATTCAGAATAGAAATCATCCTCTTCTGGTATAGAAAGCTTCAGCATAATTGTCTCGTCCTTAGAGAGTTTATCAAGTTGCTTCAATATTTCTATTTTCATAAACCGCTCTGATTCTGCTTTATCAGGACTATTAATATCGATTTCAGGCTCCAAGATAGGAACAAGTCCTGCTTCAATGATTTTTTTGCCGTAATAAAATTGCTGCTCGACATTTTTTTTAATTCCATCAGGATTAGCGCTTTTTATGACAGATCTCATCTTTGTTCCGAACATCTTTCGTTCTACAGCTCGATCCAACTTAGAATCCAAGTCTGTTATGGACTTCATTAATTGAACCCCATCTGCTTTCTCTTCCAAACCTTTATCTACCTTGAGAATAGGAACAATGCCCTTTTTCTCCCATAAATAATCTCCCGTATTTAGACCTTCTATTGTTCGATCCATAGTGTTCTCAAATAAAATCGCTGCTAAAATATGTTTCGATGTAAAAGCCGGGCTGGTGATAATTCTAGTCCTCATAGCATGAACGAGGTCAAACATTTCCTCTTCGCTTTCATATTGGTCCTTTGCTATTCCATAACCTTCAAGCGCTTTAGGTGTGCTACCCCCACTCTGATCCAGTGCAGCAACGAATCCCCGACCGCTTTGCATTATTTCAGCTTGTCTCTTATTCATACAAAACACCTCATTTCTTAATAATTTTCTTTTAAATATCCCTATTATACTTATATCACCTAATGTATCTTATTTCTACATCACAGTTGTGAAAAAACAAATAGCAGTTATATTAACATACCTCTTTAGCTGAAGAAGTTCTTACAGGTAGCTATTATTTTATATTACACAAGCGTGAATTTTACCGCCCCAGCTATTTTTTATGTCCGTTCTTAAAAGGTTCATTGTGATTGAATGTTTTCCTGCTGTAGATTCTTCAACAGCCCCCACACCGCCAACCCACCGGCCAGGGTCCAGGCCGCCCATACAGGAATTTGTTCCAGGGCTCCTTCAATTCCGCGTAAAGCCCCTACTGTAGAGGTAGTTGTAAGGACCAGCGTGTAGGTCGCCCCCTTCATGATGATAATCGTCGCAATAATATACCCCCACGGCCGGCGCTTCAATAGGAGCACAGCACCCAGCACGAACCAGGGCACCATGATCGACAGGTCCAACGATGCGATCAGCCTGAGACCCTCCTCTCCCACATCAGGCACCGCGCCAGTGATCATAAAATTCAGCCACTGCGCGATCCAGGCGATAGTTAGCCCGATGCCCGTAAACAGCATGTAGCCACTAATCCACTTTACCGGAGTCTTTCCGGAAAATAAACTTGCGATTTGAATCGTATCTGCACTGCCCAGGGCGAGAATTAAAGCGAAGACCGGCAAAGCGAACAGTATAACGTAAACCGGAAAGAACCAGTTGAGTTGCGCCCCGAACATGTAAAACGCGTAATTATAGATACAGTATCCCAGCATCGAATACCACACCAGCTCAGCCCGCCTGGAACCGCGCCGTACCGCCGTAAGCGACCATATCATCAACGGCGCCGCTACGAGAGCCGTTGCAAGATCATTTCCATACCAGGCGGCGATTACCCAGTCAACGTCCCGGTACAACTCCGGGAACGCCACACCCACAACCGACTGCAGGATCATCAGCGCCGCAACAGCGGTGGATAAGCGCCACGCCACCATTGACTCTTTTTTCATCATTTCCGCCCCCCGGAATTTACTTTATTGCAAACGAGGAAATCTTAAACAGTTCCATATCATTGATTTTCAGAAGAAAAATTAGACAGGCAAATGCCTGTTGCTGGAAAAATTATAGCAACCTTCTAATCTAAGCGTCAACCACATAATAACCCCGGGCCATTTTAAATTCCATGTTCCAAATCAGGCAAGGCCGGGGTGAAGGGTTACGAACAAACAGAAGCCGCTATTCAAAAACTGTTATCCCTGTGCTTAAGAGATATTATAATTATCAGCGACCCTCATTTTCCAGCAGGGCAGGCTGGACTCTGAGCAGGAAAATCACTACCATAGCAGTAAAAACCCCTTCAATAAGGGCTACCGGCAGGTAAGCTGCGCTTAATACCATCACTGCGGTTCTTTCTGCAGCGGGATCCATATAACCGGGGATAGTATAGATCAATAAAATTGAGAGCATCAGTATACTGATTACAATTGCTGTAAAAGCA
>SKPH01000039.1 GCA_007119615.1 Syntrophomonadaceae bacterium
CACACCCGGGCTTTTTATGATCATCGAAAGCTCAGGAGTTACCAGTTCAGCCGGATTTCCACCGGTTACCGCTTTAACGGCAGGGTAACGTTTCAGGGCCGCCAGTTCAGATTCCAGTTCGTCTGACTGCTTTTGATCGGTAATCGTGATTTTGGCCGCACCGGTTTTGTTCAGCAATTCCACAGCTGCCAGTCCACTGCGAGCCATGCCGACGACCAATATCTCTTTCCCTTTTATCAAATCGATCAATGCGGCGCCTCCTAAATCATTCTGTGTCCTACCTGCCGTAGGCCAGTACTCCAACCAGGGCAAAAATCAGGGATCCGGACCAAAATACTGTTACAACCCGCCATTCCGACCAGCCCTTCAGTTCAAAGTGATGGTGCAGAGGGCTCATCAATAAGATCCGGCGGCCGGTCAATCGAAAACTTATTACCTGAGCGATAACCGACAGCGCCTCCAGGACAAAAATGCCGCCGATAAGCAGTAAAAACAATTCTGTTTTTGTCAGTACAGCAACAGCGGCAAAGGCTCCTCCCAGGGCCAGGGACCCGACGTCGCCCATAAATAAGCGGGCCGGATGACGATTAAAGACTAAAAACCCCAGACAGGCTCCGGCCAGGGCTGCACAAAACAGGGCAATCTCGGCTCTGCCTGCCTGTAAAGCCAGAAAGGTAAATGCTCCCAGAGCTACAACAGCCGTACCGGCTGCCAGGCCGTCTATTCCGTCGGTCAGGTTGACACTGTTACTGGCTGCGGTAATAATCAGAAATACGAACAGCGGATAAAGTAACCCGAGATCAATTTCGAAGTTAGTAAAAGGCAGCAGTACTGCTGTTGAATAATGCCCAAATTGTAGAAGGAGTAAAATGAAAAGCACGGAAATCACCAGCAGCGAAATCAGTTTGGAGCGGGCTTTCAATCCGAGAGAGCGGTTGTGCGCTACTTTGATATAGTCGTCTAAAAATCCAATCAGGCCGCAGCCGAGGGCTACTAATAAAACCGCATAAACTACCGGTGAAAATCCTGCCATCAGGACGCTAACCAGGGCGGCAGCAAGAAGGAATACCACGCCACCCATGGTCGGAGTACCCGCTTTGGCGGAGTGGCCGGCTGGTCCATCCTCCCTGATTTGCTGGCCGTATTGTAACAGCTTCATGCGGTTGATAAAAAAAGGACAGGCGATAACGGTAACCAGAAATGTCACAACTGCTGCGATTGTAATCTGAATACCCATTATCTTCCCGCTCCTTCCTCCTCGATTAAAGACTGAACAATTTTTTCCATCTGCATGCCCCGCGACCCCTTTACCAGCACGTACCAATTTTCATCCAGGGGCAGACTGCCAAGTTTGGCCAGGGCCTGACCGTGATCGCTGCAGTCGTAAACGGGAATTCCGCCGCCGGCTGCTCCTTCGGCGATGGCGCGGGCCATTTCTCCCACAGTTACCAAACAGCCGATACCGCATTCAGCGGCAAAACGTCCGACAGCTAAGTGCGCTTCCCGGGCAATGGGGCCAAGTTCGAGCATATCGCCCAAAACTGCAACGGTTTTAGTCCCTCCCAGATCAACAAGCACTCTCAGGGCCGCTCGCACTGAATCGGGATTAGCATTGTAGGTATCGTCAATTATTCCTGTGCCTTTTTGATTATGTAGAATCTGGAGCCGACCTGCCGTGGTTTCGCTTGAACGAAGCCCTTCTGCCATCTGCGGCAGAGTCAACTCCAGGATATAACCGACGGTAAGAGCCGCCAGGGCGTTGCCGACCGACTCCCGTCCGGGAAGAGGGGATTCAAACCACCCCTCCGATTTATCAGGAAAACGCACCCGGAAAAAGCTTTTTTCTCCCCTTAGAGACAACTTTAAGCCTTTTATATCGCCCTGGTTAAAGCCATAGTAGTATGCTTTCCCCGGGTAGCGTTTTCTGATTTCAAGGAGGCGGGGATCATCGCCGTTTAGCACGGCTACCCCGCCTGAGCCGAGGTAATCTAATAGTTCTCCTTTCGCCTTTGCTATAGCTTCAATTGAACCGAGAAGCTCGATATGAGCTTCCCCGATATTGGTAATAACACCAATGGTCGGTTTGGCTATTTCGCAAAGGGTTGTAATTTCTCCACTGGCGCTCATGCCCATCTCGAGCACGGCAACCTGGTGGTTTTCCTCAAGTTTTAATATGGTCAGCGGCAGCCCGATTTCGTTATTCAGGTTACCGGTTGTTTTCAGGACATTGTATTTTGCCGAAAGAGTACCTGCCGTAAAATCCTTGGTTGTGGTCTTGCCACTGCTTCCCGTTATTCCGATTACCGGCAGGTCAAACCTTTCACGGTAAACGGCCGCCAGTTTCTGAAGAGCGGTAAGAGAATCTTTTATCCCGATCAGCAGGAATCCGGGTGGTATCTCCGGGTCAGGACTTTTGGCCAGTTCGTGAAATGCTGCGACTGCGCCGGATGCCGAGGCCCGGGCAATAAATAGGTGGCCGTCGGTATGTTCTCCTTCAAAAGGAATAAAGAGGTCGCCTGGCCGAACCTGCCGTGAATCAATGGCAAAGCCGGATATTTCCTGTTCAGGATTACCCTGAAGCAGTTTGCCTCCGCAGGCTTCGATTATTTCGCTCCCCTTTAATTTCACCTTGCAATCTCCTTCGGATAACTTAATTTTCTTCAGCTGAGACCGGCATCTCCGATGGTGAGATTCTCAGGTAATTTAGTGTTTCTTCCATAATTCTTTTAAATAACGGAGCGCTGGTATGCACACCCAGGCGCGGTCCCCTGGTTACTCCGTCGACCGCCACATAGAGCATCAGGCGTGGATCTTCTGCCGGGGCAAATCCGACCAGGGAATATATAAATTCATTGCTGCTGTAACTGCCATCTTCTCCAATTTTTTCTGCCGTTCCGGTTTTACCGGCTACCCGGTACCCTTCGAGGGCTGCGGCGTAACCGGTGCCATCAGTAATAACACTCTCCATCAATTCAACAAGCACTTTTGAAGTTTCCCCCGAGATAACCTGCCTGATCATCTCCGGTTCTTTTTTAAAAACAGTCGTACCATAGTGATCACTGATTTCTTCTACAAGGTACGGTTTATAGAGATAGCCGCCATTAATCATGGCCGCAATTGCCATTACCTGTTGGATTGGCGTAACCGATATTCCCTGCCCGAACGTGGTTGTAGCCAGCTCCAGAGCGCCAACATCGGCGGGATCGAAAATCATGCCGCTGCTTTCTCCCGGATAGTCAATGCCGGTCGGTTTACCGTAGCCGAAAGATTCTATATAACCAAACAATTTCTCTTTCCCCAGGCGTTTACCCATTTCGACAAAAACCGGGTTGCACGATTCTCCAACCGATTCAAAAAAAGTCAAGTCACCGTGCCCGCCTCTATCGACAGTCCAGCAATTAATACGGTTACCGTCAACCATGGTGTAGCCATTACAGTAATAGTATTCATCCGGGTTAAAGAGTCCTTCTTCGACAAAAGCCGCCATAGTGACCATTTTAAAAGTAGAGCCAGGCTCGAAAGACGAGGTGAACGGGGCCAGATGCCAGCTGCTCGGATCATAAGCCTCGAAAGTTTCCGGGTTGTAGTCCGGTTTAGTAGCGGCAGCAAGAACCGCTCCGGTAGAGGGATCAACCACTATGGCTACAGCCTGTTCCGGCGCAGCTTCATTCATAACCCGTTTGAGTTCCTTTTCAACGATATGCTGTATGGTTTCATCAATAGTCAGGTGAATATTAAAACCCTGCAGTGGTGAGACAGCCCGGTTTATATCGTGCGGTATCTGTCTACCCCGGCCATCTGCGGGGTAAAGCAGCCTTCCTTCACGGCCGCTCAGGTAATCCTCGTAATAAATTTCCAGGCCGGCCCAGCCCTGATCCATTCCAACGAAGCCGAGTAGCTGGGAAGCCAGGCTGCCACCGGGATAATACCTTTTCTCCTCTTCAAAAAATATTATCCCGGGTATCTTCATCTCGCGAACTACACTCGAAACCTCGGGTTCAACTTTACGTTTAATATAAACTGCGCTGCGGTCCAAAGTTATTAATTCATTAATCGTATGCGGATCCATTTCCAGAATCGGGGCCAGGGCATCTGCCACTGCCTGAGGATCTTCCAGTTGAGGTGGAATTGCGGCTACGGTATGAGCAGAAGTGCTTCCGGCCAATAGCCGGTCATGGCGGTCGTAAATGGAGCCGCGGGCTGTTTTAACCGGGGTATTATGGTTCCACTGCTCCCAGGCCTGTTCGTACAGCTCATCGGCGCGAACAATCTGAATCCATGCCAACCGGCTTATCAGTAAGAAAGTAATGATCACGGTCAGGATGAAGACTGTAATCAGTCTTTTCCTTACGGTTGACCGGCTAACTGCAAATTCAGCCATACAGTTCACTCTCCAAGTCGGTTTCTTTCTCTCCGCTCAGCTGTGAGCACTATCAATTGGCTTATCTCGGGGTCAACCATGCCCAGTTCATCACGTGCGATCTGCTCAATCCTGCCAACCGAACTGAGGTGAGCCACCTCAAGTTCAAGAGCGCGGGAGATTTCCGTCATTTCCGCCAGCTCGGTGCGTGTGCTGCTCAACCGGTAGTTAAGCATAACCAATGATGAGTATTGTGCGACAACGGCAAGGCTAAGTATGAAGCAAGAGATCAGGATCAGGGATAGCTTAACCTTTCTTAACTTGCTGCCGGGCTGCGGATATAAACCCGGGCTCCCGGCCGGTTGCGGCATTGTAACAAAGCGGTTTGGATTTGATAATTTTCTTGCCTGCTGCATTTTACTCACCTTCTTTCTTCTCTTCCAATATTACACGTTCAGCTGCTCTCAACCGGGCGCTGCGCGCCCGGGGGTTGGCGGTTATTTCATCATCCGAAGGTTTGACTGCCCTGGAGGTTAAAACATTCAAGACAGCTTCTCCTTCACAAATACAGGGTCTGTTAGGAGGGCAGCTGCAGCGCCCGCCTTCCTCGCGGAAGAAACGCTTGACCAGGCGGTCTTCCAGGGAGTGATAAGAGATAACACAAATGCGCCCCTTTATAACGAGGCAGCTGACCGCCTGTGGTAATACACGTGAAATGTTTTCAATCTCACGGTTAACAGCCAGCCGCAGAGCCTGAAAAACCTTGCGGGAGGGATGCCCTCCCTGGCGGCGGTAACGGGCCGGAACTGCTTCTTTGGCTATCTCCGCCAATTGTTTGCTCCCTGTTATAGGCCCTTTTTGTTCGCGTTCCCGAACTATTCTTGCCGCTATGCGCTTCGCCCAGCGCTCTTCACCAAACCGGAAAAAAATTTCGGCCAGTTGCTCAGCGGTATACTCGTTAATAATATTTTTTGCTGTCAAAGAACGACGGCGATCCATTCTCATGTCCAGGTCGCCTTCCCGGTGAAACGAAAAACCGCGTTCCGGGTCCATCAGCTGTAATGTCGAAGCTCCCAGATCGATTAAAATTCCATCGACCAGTGGATAGCCTGTTTCTTCAAGGACTTCCTGCAGACGGGTATAATCTGAATGAACCAGTATTACCCGATCTGAGTATTGAGCCAGTCTTGACTCCGCCCGCTTCAGGGCGGCATCATCCCAATCTATCCCGATTAGCCTGCCGCCTTCAGAAAGGTGTCTGGCTATCGCTTCAGCATGCCCGCCGTCTCCGACTGTAGCATCGACATATATTCCTTCTCCCCGAATATTGAGGTAGCGTAATACTTCTTTTTCCAGAACCGGCAGGTGCATTTCAACCAAACCAAACACCACTTTTAGAGGTCGAAATCGACCAGTTTTTCGGCAAGCTCTTCATAGTTTTCATTTGCCTGCCCAAAGTAGTCTTTCCAGGCGGCTTCACTCCATACTTCCACCCGGTTTGAAACACCGATAAACATCACATCTTTTTCTATGCCGGCGTATTCCCTCAGGTTTTGAGGTATCAACACCCGGCCCTGTTTATCAGCCTCTACTTCCATGGCGCCGGAAAAAAATAAACGCGAAAAAGCACGTGAATCTCTTTTTGTGAAGGGAAGCTGTTTCATCTTCTGTTCGAGGCGAACCCATTCCGATGTAGGGTAGACAAAGAGGCACTGGTCAAGACCGCGGGTAACGACAAACCGCTCTCCCAGACCATCGCGCAGGCGCGAAGGAATAATCACCCTTCCTTTACCATCCAGAGTATGTTGGAATTCGCCTGTGAACATCTGTTCGCCTCCATATGGAGCACTTACAACCACTTTTCACCACTTTACACCACTTTTCTCTAAATTACAACCCCTTTTCTTAATTTCCTGCTAAATAATTAAAAAAAATATAAAAAAAAGAGGAAATTGCTTGAACAATCCCTCATAATTCACCATTATTTTCCTATTATTTCCAATATTATTAATAAAATCGCCAATTATCAATTGAGTTATTAAATTTTAGTAACAGCCGGCCAAAACAGGTGCAGTGCGCTCCCTGCCCGGAACTTTAAAGTTTTCTCCGGCCTCCAAGCTATAGTGCTCTATATTTGCTTTTGTGCTTTATATCTTCAGATTCTATTTTTCCGTCTTATTTATATCTATCCTCTGACTTTCCGACTTCCGGCCTCCGACCTCTAAATTAACGTAGATATTCGATGAAAGTTGTAGCCACGGTAAAATAAATCAGCAGGCCTGTTACATCCTTAATGGTGGTAACAAAAGGCCCCGCCGTAATAGCAGGATCTATATTAACCATATTGCATAACATGGGAACTAAAGTGCCCAAAATAGCAGCAGTAGTTATCGTTATCATCATAGAAATTCCAACCACCAGGCCCAGGTAAG
>SKPH01000016.1 GCA_007119615.1 Syntrophomonadaceae bacterium
ATCCAGCAGGGCCTTAATCTCCGGAGCAACATAAAGGGTCCCTTCCTTTTTTGCATAGTACAGCGGCTTGACCCCGAACGGATCCCGGGCAATCAGGTGCTCACCTTCATCACTGAAGTAAGCAATGGCAAATTCTCCTTCGATGCTTTCGAAACAAGAAAGGCCGTCCTTGTCAAAAAGATCACAGAACCTGGTTTCACCTTCACCGCCCTGTAAAACCGTCCCATCCTCTTCTGAAAACACCATGTATCCGTCCAATGCCGCTGAAATATCGCTGTCTTCCACCGGGCAGGAATTACCCATGATCGCCATGCCATAACCTTCTTCGCCGGTCTGCAATCCGCTGCATTTACCCCTGAACTTGACCCGTTCTATAAGCGGGTCCATGTCGGATGCTTCACTTTTCTTACCGAATATTGCGATTAAACCTGACATTAAAAGTCAACTCCTGAAAATTATTTGTCTTCTACCGGAGTAGAAGACCATGTTGGAAGTATAGCATATTTGGAGGGATTTGTAAAAAAAGCGCAGCCGATAAAGCCCATTTTTACAGGTTTTTCAGAACATCAGGCAATCTGTGAACTTAACCGATCCGGTCAGACTTACAAGTATAACCAAAAGCCTCGACCAGGATGGAAGGCAGTATTTTCAAAAAAATAAAAACCGGTTTGACATGCCGATTTTTACACCCAGGATGATCACAATAAAATTGTCTTCAGGCCGGTAATTTATTCACGCTTATCTCCCAAATAACGCGCCGGCGCCTATTCTGCCGCTTTCTTGTAATAAAAGGCTCCAACAGGGCAAACATCGGCGTAAAATGTACATTTGGCACAGTTTGATTCGGCCAGAGGCCGGTCTCTGAAGGTCGTAACAACCCGATTCAGGCCTCGATTGGCAAAGCCGATCGCTCCGGTTTTAGCCACCTCCCGATCAGCCCAGACACACTGCCCGCAAAGAACACAACGGCTGCGATCAAATGCAAAATCATCCGGACTCTCATCAAGCTCAAACTCCCTGACAATTGTTTTAAAGCGGCCCTGCCGAAGCTTGATACCGCGCTTCTTTGCAATTGTCTGCAGGGCACAATTTCGATTGGCCGGGCACTCACGGCATTTCAGGTTGTGATCGGACAGGATCAATTCAAAAGCAGTTTTAACCAGCCTGTCCACCCGGGGAGTCCTGGTTCTCACCACCATTCCATCCTCGACAGTCCTGGTACAGGAGGTTGCCGGACGGGTATCACCTTCGATTTCGACAAAGCAGAGTCGACAACCTGCATTAGGTCTCTCTTTTTCACGAATAGCGCAAAGATGGGGGATATAGATATCATTATCCAGGGCAGCCCACAACAGTTTCTCGCCGGCCCTGACTTTTATTTGACGGTCATCGATAGTTATATTTACATATTCACTCATTTTACTGCTTTCTCCTTTTGAGGCGGTAAGACAGGGGGCGACAGCTTGACCACCGCATTATACTCGGTCGGGCAGGCTTTACGACAATTATCGCACTTGACACACTTTTCCTGATCAATTTCTTTTAGCCCGTCTTCCCTGGTGAAGATTGCCTCTGTCGGACAGCTGCCCACACAGACATTACAGAGCTTGCTGCACTTTGGAGGTTCGATATAATAAAGGATTAGGTCACGGCAAACCAGGGCCGGACAGCGACCTTCTTCAATATGAGCCTTATACTCATCTTTAAAATACCGGAGGGTTGTTAAAATAGGATTCGGAGCGGTACGGCCCAGGTTACAGAGGGATCCATCGCGAACATCTTCCGCCAATTCCTCCAGCAACCCCAGGGTTTCGGTGTCGCCTTTACCCTGTGTTATATCGACAAGAGTGTCGAGCATGTGCTTGGTACCGATCCGGCAAAATGTGCATTTGCCGCAGGATTCATGCTGGGTAAACTCAAGGAAGTAACGGGAAACCGCAACCATGCAGTCATCCTGATCCATTACGACCAGTCCGCCCGAACCCATAATCGCTCCCGCCTGATGCAAAGAGTCGAAATCGATCGGAACGTCGAGAGCAGACTCGGGCAGGCACCCTCCGGAAGGGCCGCCGATCTGGACCGCTTTAAAATCCCGGTTGCCGGGCAGACCTCCCCCGACATCATAAATCAGCTGGCGCAGAGAGGTACCCATGGGCACCTCTACCAGCCCGGTATTGGCTACTTTACCGACCAGGGAGAACACCGCCGTCCCGGGACTCTCTTCAGTGCCGATACTTTTGAACCATTCTGCGCCGTGATGTATAATCAGGGGCACATAGGCAAAAGTTTTTACATTATTAAGCACAGTCGGCATTCCCCGGAAGCCCCGGCTGGCCAGGCGGGGCGGCCTGCTTTGGGGCATTCCCATCCGACCCTCCATCGAGCTGATCAGAGCGGTAGCTTCGCCACAGACGAAAGCTCCGGAACCCTGGAATATTTCAAGATCAAAGTCGAATTCGGTACCAAGAATCGATGAACCGAGCAAGCCCCTTTCACGGGCCTGATCTATAGCGTCCTGCACATGCCTGACAGCACGGGGATACTCAGCCCGAATATAAAGATACCCCATTTGGGATCCGATTGCATAAGCGCAAAGAATCATCCCTTCTATAACCAGGTGAGGATCCGATTCCAGGATACTGCGATCCATGAACGCCCCCGGGTCACCTTCATCGGCGTTACAAATAACGTATTTTTCATTCCCGCCCGATTTTATGGCAGCTTCCCACTTAAGGCCGGCAGGAAATCCGGCTCCTCCACGCCCCCTCAGGTTGGCCGCTTTAACTTCTTCAAGGACAGCCTGCGGTTCCTGTGTCAGTGCTGTTGCCAGAGCGCTGTACCCTTCACGGCTAATATAGCTGTCGATATCCCGGGCATCGATAAAACCGCAATTTTCAAGAATTAGCTTCTCTTCATAAATCCCACGCGGAAAATCCTCGAAAGTCGGAAAAACATCGTTCCGCTCGAGAGCGGCAAGAGCATATTCGTAAGAAGGATCATCTCCGCCCAGGAAATCTTCCACCAGGCGGTGAACAAGGCCCTCATCGAGGTAACCATAGCAGACGGGCGGAAATCCAGGTTTGGCAATAATGGCAAGGGGTTCAGCGTAGCAATGGCCGATACAACCCACTTCTACGACCTCGGCATCGAGTCCTTTTTCTTCTATTTCCCGGACAAAATCATCTCTGACCTGCAGAGCTCCGGCAGCGACGCCACAGGTGGCGGTGCCTATTAATACCTGCGGTTTATCTTCTTTGGATTTTATCCGGGCCTGAGCTTCATCATGCATCTTCCGGTAAAGATCAAGGGGATTATTTGAGCTCATCACTGTCCATCCTCCCCTGTTCCGGTTCCTGCTCCAGATTGCTTTTGTCATTTTCTTCGTTCAGGGCAAGCATTATTCCATCAACCCTGGTCGGAGTAACCTTACCTTCCACCTCTTCATCAACGACCACAACCGGAGCCATTGTGCAGCATCCGACACAGGCTACCCGTTCCAGGCTGTAAAGGCGGTCGGGACTTGTTTCGCTTTCCTTGATTTTCATCCGGCGTTCAAATGATTCCAGGGTAATATCACCGCCGGCCATGTAGCAGGCAGTGCCGAGGCAAACCTTGACCTGGTGTTTGCCGGGCGGATTAAGGCGAAATTGGTTATAGAAAGTAGCCAGGCCGTAAACATCTGCTGGCGGAACTTTTATGCCCTCAGCAATCTTTTCCATCGCGAGGGGAGGCAAATATCCCAGCCTAACCTGAACTTTTTGTAAGATAGGAATTAAATTTTCGCGGTTTTTCGAATTATTACTTAGAACCTCATCGACACAGGCAAGGATTAACTCCTTCTCGCCTTCCAATAGCTGCAATGACTACATCTCCTTGTTCGAGATCTTTGATATAATGCATCATTATAATAATAGCATACTTCCAATATCGATGCAGTAGGCTTAAGAGGAGATCGGGTAGATCAATTCTTCTTTATAGCCGGTTACTATTTTAATATAACCGCATAGGGACCGGTTAACTTCTTCATCACCGGTATCGACAAGCAGATGGCCGTGGTCGAGAGAGAGGATTTTGTCCCTGGTTGCAACTACAATAATATTCTCTTTGCCAACCTGACTGATCACGGCAGCGCTGATCTGCTGGTTTCCCCGGCCGAAGATATAACCCTGGCCGCCGATTACGGTAACTATTATTTTGGCTTTCCTGCCTTTTATATGTCCCAGGATCTGTTGTTCGTTTGCATCTGCATCAAGCAGCTTGCCATTCAGGACAACATCGACTCCAAGCAGGGTATTTTCGAGGCCAAGCTTCTCCATGATCGGCCCGGTAGTCGAACCGGGGCCAATTATGTAGACAACATCCGGTTCCAGGTTTTCAATCACCTGTTCGGCGATCGCATCAAGGACCGAGGCTTCCGAGCCTACGCCGCCAATTTTCAGGTTCTGCATCAGTTCTCCGGCACAGGGTACCGGCAGGTAACCGTAGAGCCGGGCCGAGAGACGCCCTGCCCGAAAAGCATCCTCATCGATATCCATCACTTCTGCTTTACGCAGGGGCAGATTGTCTTCCTGCAAAAAAAGGCGGGCCAGTTCCCCTGCATTGCGCGGGGTGGTGGCATAAACAGCTGAATGTATTTTCACTCCCGCCGGGATACCGATCACCGGCAGGGTTGCGCAATCACCGAGGGCATTGTAGATGTTGCGGGCAGTGCCGTCTCCTCCGGCAAACAGGATCAGGTCAACACCCTGATCCGACATTAAGCGGACAGCTTTTTCAGTATCTGCTGCCGAGCTCGGTTCGCTTATGCCCTCAATTAATATCGGTTTAAAGCTGCACTGCCGGGCAGTTTCTTCACCCATGGCTCCGGGACAGGAAATTAATTTCAGTTCGTCTTTGAGGACAGAGAGGACCTGAAGTGCCCGGGCGGCTTTCTCGCCTGCTTCGGGGCGGGCGCCGAGCAACCTTGCTTTTTCTACAATTTCAGGGCCGTCAGTTCCCTTAAGGCCGACTTTTCCGCCCATTCCGGCGATCGGGTTAACAATCAAACCTAATTTTTTCATCGTCTTGTTAAATGGAGAGCTGTTTTATCTATAGCCATCGCTGCTTCCCATACTGATTCGCCCAGGGTAGGGTGAGGGTGAATCAATTCAGCCATCTCCCCGGCAGTCATCCCTTTAGCTATGGCAACAGTGCCTTCCTGGATTAAATCAGAGGCGTGGGGCCCAAGGATATGGACACCAATCACTTTATCATCATCACCGGCGGTTATTATTTTTACCGCTCCCTCTTTTTCATCCTGGGTCGCCGCTTTTCCGTTAGCAGAAAAAGGGAACTTGCCGGTCTTGATATTTTCAAAGCCTCTTTCTTTGGCCTCTTCCTCGCTTAACCCGACGAAGGAGAGTTCCGGATCGGTAAAGAGACAGCTGGGTACAGCGCTGCCGTCAAAATGGGCTTCGATGCCGGCAATGTTTTCCGCTGCAACGATGCCCTGGTGGTAAGCGGTGTGCGCCAGGAAGTAGTTCGGATAGGTGGCATCGCCAACTGCGAAAATATGGGGGGCAGATGTTTCCATCCTGCTGTTAACCTTGATACCGTTTTTATCGTATTCTACGCCCAGGGCCTCCAGGTCCTGCCCACCAAAAGCCGGTTTGCGACCCACGGCCAGCAACAGGCTTTCCGCCCTGACGATCTCCTGCCCTTTTTTGGTGTTTACGGTCAGCTTAAACCCGGCTGCTTCCTTTTCAATTAATTCAATTGGCGAATTCATCATGATCTCCAGGCCGCCTTTGCGCATGTAAGTAGAAAGGCGGCGAACCATTTCAAGATCATTTCTGCGCAAAAACCTTTCACTGCGGTGGACAATTCTCACCTTAACACCAAGGCCCATGAAAATTGAGGCCATTTCGAGGGCGATAACCCCGCCGCCGATTACAGCCATCGTTTCGGGCAGTTCCTCCAGGGCCAGGGCTTCCCTGGAAGTAATAATATCGGGATGATCAATTCCGGGGGTGGGCGGATAGACTTCATCGCTGCCCGTAGCCAGAATAAGATATTCCGTATCAAGCGTAACCCGGTCTCCACTGCCGGTCTTTATACTGACCTGGTGCGGACTGATGGCCCTGGCTTCGCCGTAGTAGACATTAACTTTTTTGTTTTCCATCAATTCGCTGATATGACCGACCAGTTCACTGACCACTTCTTTTTTCTTCTTTTGAAGTTGGGGGTAATTAAATTCCATTTCTTTAATGTTAAAGCCATATTCCCCTGCGGTCTGCAGGCGGCGGTACATTGCGGCGCCGTGGGTTAGGACCTTGGTGGGGATGCAGCCGTGATTGAGGCAGATACCGCCCAGTTCCTCTTTTTCGATTACAGCCGTCTTCAAACCCAGCGAACCGGCCCTTAAAGCAGCCAGGTAACCACCAGGGCCTCCGCCGATTATAACAACCTTGTACTTTTCACTCACAGGTTAATCTCCTTTCTGTTTTATGATCCCATCTACACTGGTAAATACTGCCGGAATGACCATTGAAAAACCCTTTACCAGGGCCCGTGTCATCCGATCATAGCTAATATCATATCCCAGGTCCTGAAGACCGGCTGCAGACTCACCAAGTTCTGCCTGCCTTTCACTTTCAGTCAAAAGGTAATCTTTTTTTAAAACTTTTCTGTAGAGAGCTGCCGGCAGCTTAAAGATTATCGCTCCATGCTGTAAAACAATCCCGTCACGACGGAGTTGTGCACTGCCGACCACTTTTTTACCATTAACCTGGATTTCGTAAGCAGATGGTGTGTCAAAACAGGAACCGGGAGCCAGCCTGCCCTGCCCTTTTTTCTCCGGAGTAATCGAAGCCAGGATGTTTACCAGGTTGAATGCTGTTACAATACCCCGGCTGATCGCCCTGTATGCATCCATGACCCCGCCGTTGTTAATAAAAGGGTGTACTTCCGGCACAACAATACTATAGGTTAGTTCGTGGTGATGCAGTACCGCCCGCCCGCCGGTAGGCCTGCGAATCACTTCAATCCCTTCCGCGCGGCAGGCATCCATATTTACTATTTCATTTTCATCCTGGAAATAGCCGAGTGAAACCGCAGGAGGCGACCAGCGGTATAGGCGGAGCGTTGGCGGGCATTCACCTGCAGACACTTCCTCCATTATTTCAAGATCTTTATCCATATTATCTTTCCCGGTCATTGGAGGATCCAGGATCAGGCGCCATTGATAGCGCATTTAAGGCCTTCCTCCTTCTATACTATCCATTGTACTGACAAAGAATGTCAACTGGGTTCAGAATTTTAATCCTGTATGTATTGCTGAAGGATCCGCTACGGGCAGTTTACTTACAGTGAAT
The DNA here is from genome assembly GCA_007119615.1 of Syntrophomonadaceae bacterium. Lineage (GTDB taxonomy): Bacteria > Bacillota > Dethiobacteria > DTU022 > DTU022 > SKPH01. Next base: position 7,353 of record SKPH01000016.1, read on the forward strand.
TAAAAAGTTCTCCCAGAGCTGCTTCAGATTCCTTATTATTCAAGGGACGGTGATAGTTATAAATAATTCCACCCGGGCGCTCATTATAATAAGGGCGATTACAGCCGGGGCACCCGGTGGTTTGGAAAGCATCTCCTCCGGACAGGAGCCTGACCAAATCTTTTTTTGGCAGGCCAAATGAAATCAAACGGCCATTTTCAAACTTAAATGAAGCTAGTTCCGCTGCTTTATTAAGCAGTAAAAATACCCCGGCCTGGATACGGCGATATGAGTCGACAGCAGGAGATTCGGACCCTTCAAGGAGTGTCCCTCTCAATGGAACAAAGGCGAAAAGTGCTGTAGTGACGTCGGCCCGAAGCAGACGGTCGATTAATGTCAGCGCTTCAGCTTCGGTTTCGCCTAAGCCGCATATAATATGAGTGCTCATTCTTCCCGCCAGCTCTTCAGCACATTCCAATAGCAGATCAAGACGATTTTGCAGAGAACCGCCCTTGATCCTCCGGTAATCATCCGGGTTAACGACATCCAGGGAGACACTGATCCTTTCCACCCCGGCTTCAATAAGAGCTGCCGCTTCATTTATGCTCCCAATCCAGGCCGACAGGGAAAGCGGCAGATCTGTTACTGTTTTAATCCTGCCGATATGCTCCAATAGGGTTTTTGTTCCATCTGCATGCCTGACTGATTGCAGACAGATCCGTCTGATTCCCTTCCCTTTAGCCGACGCAAGGTTTTTTTCAAAATCATCCCAGGAGTATTCAGGCCAGTTGACACGGCCCAGCCGGTTAAAAATCCCATTTCCACCGACACCCTGCGGGCAAAAGGAACATTTCATCAGGCATTGATTGCCTGAAAGCAGGTAAGCTGTGGTCGGGAATGCATCCATCCGGTTTGAAGCAAGACCCAGGCAGGCTGCAGTACCGGCTGAAATACGGATCATAATGAACAGCACTCCTCGGATATAGAGATTTGCAAGCCCAGTTCATCCGCTTTGAGACGGGCCGCCGGGGCCGGCAAGACAATTTTATTCACCCCGGCTCTGAGGGCGTAAGTATCAACTGTCTCACGGTAACGGCCACCCGGACGCATACAACCGAGATATAATGGCGTAAGTGGGAACATCAGGCGGGCTGTAGCAATAAAACGCGCTACCTCTTCCGGCACCGGAGGGGAAAATTGGCTGAACGCAGTGCCCTCAGTCGGACGGAAAATAATCATACTAATCGCTTCTACCGCTTCCTGCTTCAACAAATGCAAAGCGTCGTATTCACTTTTTATAGTTCCGGCATTTAGGCCGATGCAGATATGCGGTATTACACTTGTATACTTTTGAAGGTAGCGGTACGAAGCAAGATAATCTTCAACCGAAGCAGACAAACCGTAGACAGCGGCTATTGTTTCATTGTCACCGATAAAATCGAAAGAGACCACACTGGCAATTTCGGAAAGCCTCCGGGCTTCTTCTTCGGTTACGAGGCCGGTATGCAGATTAAGGGCTCCGCGGGAGGCAAGCTCTTTTAATTCAAGCCACTTTTCAAGGAGGGGCACCTTGCCATCTTTTGTAGATCCACCGGAAACCAGGTAACTTCTTTCACGCCCCTTTTTGCCGGCGAGCGCTTTCTCCACTGAAACCATGTTGCGCAGGTAGACCCCGGAACAGTGAGAACAGTTCAGTGAACAGTCGCTGCCCGTAACACTAACCGAAAGGGTCCTGTTGGGAGCGGTAAATTCAATCCGGTTCGGGAAAAAAGCCTGTCTTGCCTCCCAGGCCTGATCCAGTAAACTGTCAAAATCACTTTCTTTATACAACATAATACCCTCCGGAAGTTTTCCAGCCTGCACTTCTATAGAATAAAGCAGGGGAAGCAGAAAAGCAAACATCCTTTCCTGCCGCCCCATTATTGGAAGTTAGAAATCAGGCATCAGAGGCCGGAAAAACAAATAAAAACATCAGCCTTAATTTATGCTCTAACTTCTAAAACCATGTCCTGCAAGCAAATTCTCCGGCAAGTTGTAATCCGCCTATTATTCTCCTGCAAATTCGGCACCCATTGCAGTACCAGTACGGATATATCATGTCGTATCCGCCTGAAGGGTGATTGGAAAAAGGTTAACCAAACTTAAACAGATCAGTCTACCTTTTTTTCCCAGCGCATAACCGGATTGCGGGCGGCACGGACTTCGTCAAGACGACCGACCACGGTATTGTACGGGCCATGTGCTACTTTTTCAGCATCCTGATCAATGTCTTTTGCAATCTGTCCCATGACCTCCGCAAAAGCATCCAGGGTCTCTTTTGCCTCGGTATCAGTCGGTTCGACCATCAGCGCTTCTTCCACGATCAGGGGGAAATAAACTGTTGGCGGATGGAACCCCCGGTCAAGCAGCGCTTTCGCAATGTCGCCCGCGCCGGCCCCTTTCTTCATCTGCGGCCTGGCTGAAAGGACAAACTCATGTTTGCAGATTCGATCGTAGGGCAGAAGATATGTTTTTTTCAAAAGGCTCATCAGGTAGTTGGCATTAATCACGGCATCAGTAGAGGCCTGTTTCAACCCTTCCGCGCCCATCATGCACATATATGTGTATGCCTTCACCGCCACACCGAAGTTACCGTAAAAAGAGTGTACCTTGCCGATACTCTCAGGCAGATCGTAGTCAAGATAGTATTGATTTTTCTTTTTATCAACCAGCGGTACCGGCAGGAAAGGAATCAGCCGCTCCTTGACACCAACCGGCCCTCCACCCGGACCACCTCCTCCGTGTGGTGTAGAAAAGGTTTTATGGATATTCAGGTGAACAACGTCGAAACCCATATCACCCGGGCGGGCATAACCCATAATCGCATTCAGGTTGGCTCCGTCATAATAAAGCAGTCCACCGGCCTCGTGAACAGCTTTAGCCATGGGAATAATTTCTTCCTCAAAAAGTCCCAAAGTGCTAGGGTTGGTCAGCATCAGGGCTGCCGTAGTTTCGTCAACAGCCTCTTTCAAGGCCTCCAGGTCAACCAACCCGCGATCATCGCTCGGGATTTGAACAACCTCATAACCGGCCATACTGACTGTAGCCGGGTTGGTGCCGTGCGCCGAAAGTGGAATCAGAACCTTGTTTCGTTTGTGATCGCCCCGGTGCCGGTGATAGGCCTGGATAACCATCAGGCCGGTCAGCTCGCCATGCGCTCCGGCAGCAGGCTGGAGGGTGAAGCGATCCATTGCGGTGAGCTCTTTTAAGCCCTGTTCCATATTGTAAAGAAGTTCAAGAGCACCCTGAACTGTTTCCAACGGCTGACAGGGATGCATAAAAGCAAAACCGGGCAGAACCGCAACGTCTTCATTTACCTTCGGGTTATACTTCATTGTGCATGAGCCCAGTGGGTAAAACCCGGTGTCAACTCCGAAGTTCCGGGTTGAAAGCTCGGTATAGTGGCGAATTATTTCGTTCTCCGATAATTCAGGAAGTCCCAGGGGTTCGTTGCGCTGTGCTTTTTTGGGCAGGAGCTCATCCAGCGGTTTTTCCGGAACATCCAGGGACGGCAAAGAATATCCCTGGCGCCCCGGACGACTCATTTCAAATAATAGGGCTTTAGATTTTCTCATTTCCATCCCTCCAATTCCCGGACCAGGGCGTCAATTTCTTCACGGGTCCGCTTTTCAGTTACGGCAAATAGCATTGTATTCTCCAATTCCGGATAAAAAGGAGCCAGATCAACTCCGCCAAGGATATTCTTCTCCAGCAGCTTTTTGTTCAGTTCGGCAGGCTTACCGGGAATTTTCACCGCAAACTCCTTAAAAATATTACCCGGGAATACCACCTCAAAACCTTCAAGGGCAGTTATCTTTTCCAGGGTATATGCCGCTTTCTGCAAGCACTGTTCCGCGACTTCACGCATTCCCTGCGGGCCGAGTGCGGCAAGGTAAACCGCGGCGCCCAGGGCCACCAGGGCTTCATTGGAGCAAATATTAGAAGCTGCTTTTTCACGCCTGATATGCTGCTCCCGCGTCTGAAGGGTTAAAACAAAGCCACGATTTCCTTCGCCATCGACAGTTTCTCCGGCAATACGACCGGGCATCTGACGCACAAATTTACTGCGCGCCGCCATAATTCCCAACAATGGCCCGCCGAAAGAAGCAGGGACGCCGAGGCCCTGCCCTTCTCCGACAACAATATCCGCTCCGTAGTCAGCAGGGCTCTGCAGTAGAGGCAGCGACAGGGGATCGGCTGAGACGATCAGGACTGCTTTATGATTGTGGACCATGTCAGCTACACCATCCATGTCTTCAACCAGGCCGAAAAAGTTAGGCTGCTGTAAAACCACAGAGGCTACATCTTCACCGAGCAGCTTTTCCAGTTCTGAAAGGTCGGTATGGCCGTCTACAATGGGAATCTCTTCTAAATCAAGGCCCCTGCTGTTAAAGTAATTGCTGAGAACTTCACGGTAAAACGGACTGACCGAACGTGAAACTAAGGCCTTTGAGCGTCTCGTTGAGCCGCAGCCCATAACTGCACCTTCGGCTACAGCTGTACCGCCGTCGTACATTGAAGCGTTTGATACGTCCATCCCGGTCAACTGGCAGATCATAGTCTGGTATTCAAAAATGGCCTGCAAGACCCCCTGGCTTATTTCAGGCTGGTAGGGAGTGTATGATGTGTAAAATTCGCTGCGCCCGGTAACATGTTTAATTATCGAAGGGATAAAATGATCATAAACCCCCGCACCCATAAAGGAAACACAGTTATGGAAATGTTTGTTTTTTGAAGCCAGCGAATTCAGATGTTCTATCGCTTCCGATTCCGCCAGTGCCGGCGGCAAATCCAGCTCCCGCTGCAGACGTACTTCTGAAGGAATATCACTGAAAAGATCATCGACCGATTTAACGCCAATTACTGCCAGCATCTGACGGCGATCTTCATCGGTCAGGGGAAGGTAATGTTTGCCACCCATAGGCTATTTTTCATCCTCCTCAACAACAAATTTCTCGTAAGCAGGCTTATCCATAAGGGCATCTAGCTGGCTTTCATCCTTGACTTCTACTTTATAAACCCAGCCGTCGCCATATGGATCCGAGTTGATAAGTTCAGGCTGATCAAGGAGCTCCTCATTAACCTCAACCACGGTTCCGTCTACAGGGGCATAGAGGTCTGCAACAGCTTTAACCGACTCGATCACTGCGGAACCTTTGCCTGCTTCGATTTCCGCTCCGATATCAGGCAGCTCAACAAAAACAATTTCACCCAACTTGTCCTGCGCATAATCTGAAAGGCCAACTACAGCAGTGTCGCCTTCCCTGCGGGCCCACTCATGCTTCCTGGTATACTTAACACCGTCAACAATATTATATTTCATTATTTTTCCCTCCTGTAAAAAGGCATTTTGGTGATCCCCGCCCGGTATGAACGGTTGCGGATCATTACATCAACTTCTCCGGTCTGCCTGACAATCTCAGGATCCAGAAAAGCCATAGCAATAAACTTATCAAGTGTAGGTGAATATGAACCACTGCTAATCCAACCAATTTCCTGATCTTCTACCTTAACCGGGTAACCTTCACGAGGCACACCCCGTTCCAGCATCTCCAGTCCAAATAGTTTTCTGCTGATCCTTTCCTGCTTTTGCTTCCTTAATGCTTCCCGGCCGTTAAACTCAACCGTCTTGTCCAGGGCGACAAAACGATCCAGGCCCGCCTGCAGCGGTGTTAACTCTTTACTCAATTCGTGGCCGTAAAGCGGCATCGATGCTTCAAGACGCAGGACATCCCTGGCCCCAAGTCCGGCAGGATTCAATTCATGCTTTTGGCCCGCTTCCCATACGGCATCCCATAAATCAACGGCTCCATTATTCTTGCAGTAGACCTCAAAACCATCTTCTCCGGTATAGCCTGTCCGGGATACTATACAGTCAACTCCGGCCACCTTTACTTCGGGTAAAAAATGATAATTTTTCATTTCGCCCAGGGATACGTCGGTCAACTGCTGCAGGATTGCCTCGCTGTTAGGTCCCTGCAGGGCAATCTGGGCGTACTCGGGGGATAGGTTCTGCAGTTCAACATCACCAAAAACATTCTCTTTGAACCAATCATAGTCTTTATCGGTATTTGCTGCGTTAACAACCAGGAAAAAACTCTCCCCATCAATTCGGTAGACCAGGATATCGTCTACAACTCCCCCATCGGGGTAACAGACCGGGCTGTACATAATAGCGTTGTCTTTTAACCTGGAAATATCGTTAACCACAACTTTCTGCAGAAATGCCTCGGCATCCTTACCCCTGACACTTACTTCCCCCATATGGGAGACGTCAAATATGGTTGCCTTCCGGCGGGTGTCGTGAACTTCCTCAACCAGCCCTTTCGGATACTGCACCGGTAAAAGCCAACCGCTGTAATCGACGATTTTACCTTCTAATACAACATGTTTTTCGTAGAATGGCGTTTTCTTTGCTTCGCTCATTAGTTATACCATCCTCCTTTCATCAAGAGTTTAACTGCCAAAAACGGAAAACAAAAAAGGACAGAGAAAGCCCTGCGGCTTACACTCTGTCCCTGATACCTGAGAGATTGCTCCCTTAATATAACTTAAGAGGCTTTCCCCGTCGGTGCTCCGCCTGAGCGGATGCTCTCCAGAGGTGCATCCCCCAATGGTACTGAAACCTGAGAGTTTCCCCGCCGCCCGCCAGGCGGAAGGTTGCTCCTTCGGCGTCCGTTTAACGGAACTCTCCCACAGGGTTCATACGCAATATTTAACCTACTTATTATATCGTTTCGCCACAACCCTTTAAAATCCTTCTGATACGGAAAATAAATTATCATTGACCTGTCTGTTAGAAAATCTGAATCCATCGAATTAAACTGCATTACCGGTTGATCAAAATCCGCCCCGGACTACTTTTCTCCGGCATTAATTGTGCAGGAGCGGGTCCCTTTAGGGACTACACAAATAAACTCGAAATTGCCGCCGGGGCAGATAAAATGATGCTGTTCCCCAGGAGCTACCAGCACAGCACTGCCGGGAGTGAGAGAAATTTCCCGGTCAGCCGACCGAAATTTCCCCTTTCCTTTAACTACAAATACCTGGTGTTCCCATTCATGATTATGCCACTCGGTGGAAATATCGCCTGAAAGTGAAAAATAACGCATTTCAAAACTCGGAGCGCCTTCGGGCTCGCCCAGAAGCCAGCGTACGGTAGCCCTTCCTTTCCCTTTTAGATTATCGGGAGTGATGTCAATCTCCCGGGTCTTTTCCAGGTCGGTTATATACAATGTTTTTTCCTCCGTTTCCCGGTTATTAATTAAATTCTCGATTAATAAAATCAGTCAGGCTTGCCGGTTCTCTGCGCAAAAGCCACCGGGTAACATTGTTACTGCCGTATAAACCAAAATGAGCATAATAATCAAACATTTTGGCCAGTGTCTCCAATTGGTACGGACCTATTCCGGATTCCTGCGCTTCACGGCGCCACTCTTTGATAGGAACCTCTTCTACTTTAATTCTGCGGCCTAAAACTTTTCCTATATCAGCAGCTACTTCAGACTGGGACAACCCGCCGGTGCCCACAACTTCATATACCGCCCCCCTGTGGCCGGGATCGGTCAATACTTCTGCCGCAGCTTCACCCAGGTCTACCAGATCGAGCATGCTTAACCGTGTCTCCTTTAAATAAGGAACCCTGTAAAGACCTTGGTTAAGAATCGAATCCTTACCGGCCAGGATATTCTGCATATAAGGTGCCGGCTGTAAAATGTTAAAATCGAGATCCGATTCAAACAGCATTTCTTCAACTCGCAATTTTTGCCAGTGATGAGGCATTTTCTCAGTTTGGGGGTGCAGGACAGAATGGTAAACAAATTGTTCCAGATTAAATTCACAAGCGCCCTTAATGGCGAGGCGGCCGATCTCTATTTCGGAGGGATGGAGGTTTGGACAAATATGATAGATTGCTTTAATTCCAGGCATTGCTCTTTGATAGATTTCGTCATCGACCATATCCCCAACCAGGGCATCGACGGCTCCGTGCTTTTTCAATTCATCCATCTGTTCCCTGCGGCGCACCAGGACACGCACATCGAGGCCACGGGAAACCAGAGCTTTCAAAACGGCTCGACCGGTTTTGCCGGCGGCGCCCGTCAGCAAAATCATCAATTCCAACCTCCAGACATTAAATCAAAATATCGCAATTCAAGCTTACTACAACCGGCCATAAAGCTCAATAGCAACATGCTCTTTTCAAAGATTCAGCCGGTACGGTTTTAACCTTAAGAGTACTCTGATATAATATTCTGGGATAGGCTAATCGTTCCCGGAGCGATAAAAATTGATAATGTGGCCCGGTTGGAAAATAATTTTGCAACTTCTGGAATTAATGGCTTGTGGTTAAAGCCTGCAGGACAGGCTTTCTTCTATATCAAAACCGGGGAGTGATTGATGTGCAGTTCGACAAAATAATAATTGGAATTCCCTGCGAGATTATGCCCGGGGAAAAAAGGGTAGCTGCTACTCCCGATACAGTAGCTAAGATGGTTGCCGGGGGAGCACGTGTCCTGGTAGAAGCAGGGGCCGGAACGGGCGCTTATATCGACGACGAGGCCTTTAAAGAAAAAGGCGCCGAAATAATCACGGATGTTCGTGATATTTACAATCAGGCCAACATTATCTTAAAGGTTAAGGAGCCTCGTCACCATGACCGCCTGGGGAGGCATGAAGCTGAACTTTTTCCGGAAAATGCTGTGATAATCAGTTTCCTGCACCCGGCTCACTCTGTTAATCATGAAGGTTTAGAGATCCTGGCTAAAAGAGGAATAACCGGCTTTACACTGGATGGTATTCCCCGGATTTCAAGAGCTCAGCGGATGGACTCTTTGACCTCGATGAGCACAGTTGCCGGTTACAAGGCAGTCATTTTTGCCGCCAATAACCTGGGCCGGTTTATTCCAATGATGCCGACATCGTTCGGCATCATAAACCCCGCCCAATTTTTGATAGTGGGAACCGGGGTGGCCGGACTGCAATCAATAGCTACTGCAAAAAGACTCGGAGCCAAAGTTAAAACTCTTGATATCCGGCCCGAAGCCAATGAGCAGGCCCGCAGCCTGGGAGCCGAAAGCGTCGAATTTGATATTCCCCGGGAACTGGCTCTGGGAGAAGGCGGTTATGCCCTCCGGCTGCCTGAAGAATGGTATGAAAAGGAACGGGAAATACTGGCCCCGCAGGTTGAACAAAGCGACGCTGTCATCCTCAGCGCCCTGATCCCCGGCGAAGTGGCCCCCAAGCTCATTGACGAACCGATGATCAGAACTATGAAAAAAGGCTCTGTCATTGTTGATGTTGCCGTAGACCAGGGCGGCAACTGCACACTGACCCGCTGCGGTGAAGAGTTTGACTATGAGGGAGTAACTATAAGCGGAATTATGAACATTCCCGCTACACTGCCGATTGACGCTACTAACATGTTTGCACAGAGCACTTTTAATTTTCTGGATTACCTGGTTGAGGACGGCGCTGTAAAAACTGACTCCTCAGATGAAATTATTCAGTCGACTTTAGTTACCCACGGCGGGCGTATTGTACACCGCGGCACCCTGGAAGCTATGGGCCGGGAATAAAGGAGTGGTTTAATAAATGTTGTATGCCATGATAATTATTTTACTTGCTGCAGCGCTGCTGGGCTACCGGGTTATATCTGCTGTCCCCCCGCTGCTGCACACACCGCTGATGTCCGGAATGAATGCCCTTTCAGGCATCACCGTTATCGGCGCCCTGGCGGTATTTACCGCTGCACCCGAGGGCTCGGGAGGGTGGGCTGCTGCAGCCCTGGTTCTGGCCATGATTAATGTGGCCGGAGGATTTTGGGTAACAGAGCGGATGCTGCGAATGTTCAGGGGCGGAAAACGCGAAGGTGAGGTGAAGGAAATACCGTGGCAGTAACTATATTTTTCGCAGCCCTGGTCATAGTTGCATTTTTAATCGGCATTCGGCTGATGCAGTCTCCCCACACGGCTCTCTGGGGAAACAGGCTCGGAGCGCTGGCGATGATATTTGCCATCATCTGGACCTTTATTGCCACCGGCCGCGGTTCATTTTCCCTGGCCCTGATTTATATAGCAACAGGCTCCGTCATCGGCCTGGTCCTGGGCCAGTCAGTCAGAATGATCCATATGCCCCAGACCGTTGCTCTTCTAAACGGATTTGGCGGAGCAGCCTCCGCACTTGTTGTCTGGTCGGCTGTCCTGGGCTACGCAGGCGAAGGGGCTGAAATGCTTTTCTGGGGAACCTCGGGCCTGGCCCTGGGAATCGGAGTTTTGACCTTCAGCGGCAGTGTAATTGCCGTCTTAAAACTCCAGGGGATCGCATTTCGCAAGCCAATCCAGATTATCGGGCACGGCCATATTTTACGAATTGCCATCCTGTTGGCCGTCCTGCTGATTATCTTCAATATGGGTTTCCTCGGCCTTTATTTCGGGCAGTTTATGACCCTGATTGCCCTTTTGGGTCTATTAGCAGGGTTTTTTATGACCCTGCGTATCGGCGGTGCCGATATGCCTATTGTTATATCCCTCTTAAACTCCTTTTCAGGTATTGCCGCTGCGGTTGCCGGCCTGGCCGTGGAGAATCTGATCCTGGTCGGAACCGGGGCCCTGGTTGGAGTAGCCGGACTGATTTTAACCCGGATCATGTGCCGGGCAATGAACCGGAGCCTGTTAGCTGTGCTGGCCGGTTTTACCCCCGGAGCTCATGAAAAAACTTTACCCGCAGCAGGCTCAACTCCCTCCCCGAAGCCGGATACAGGCACCCCGACTGAAGCAGGCAAAGCAGAAAGCACCACAGCGGAAAACACTGGAACCGAAACGGAAAAACCTGAAGAAGATCTTGAGGAAGCAGCCCCGGCAGACAAAATTTCGGAGAAAGATCTCCCCGGATTACTTAAGAATGCGGCCCGGGTAATTATTGTGCCCGGTTACGGTATGGCTGTCGCCCAGGCCCAGATAGCGGTTCGTCAACTCCTGGACGCCCTCGAAGAGCAGGGCAAAGACGTCAAGTTCGCCATTCATCCGGTTGCAGGCCGTATGCCGGGACATATGAACGTGCTCCTGGCAGAAGCGGGAATCGATTACGATAAACTGGTGGATATCGATACGATCAACCCACAGTTCGCTCACGCAGACCTGGTTATCGTAGTCGGTGCCTGCGACGTCGTCAACCCTGCAGCCAATGCAGCCGAAGGAACGCCAATCTCCGGAATGCCTATTTTGGAAGCTGAAAAAGCGAAGAATATTATTATCTGTAACCTGGATGAGCAGCCGGGTTACTCCGGCGTTGATAACCTGCTGTACGAACAGCCGCATGTTGTAACTCTCTGGGGCGATGCTGCTCAGACAATTCCCAGGCTTACGGCGATGATCGGTAAAGAATAAAGTTAAAGGAATGGCATTATCGGTGTGGCAGGGCTCCTCGTTCCCCTGCCACATTACCGTATTACAATACTGTTAGCCACCACCCTCAGCCTGCCTTCAGAGGGCCTGTTTAAAACCTTTCCGTAATAAACCATCGTTGAACTGCCGCCACCATCAAGGTTAAAGGCGTTAACAGCCCCTCGATCAATAAAGATATCCCTCAGATCATTGATTGTAATACCCCTGCTCCAGCCAGGCTGTCTTCCATCGATAACAATAAATAATAAAGAACCGCAGACCAGTTGGCCAACGGCTGTTCGGGGTTGGAGATCTTTACTCTCAAGATGCTGAGGTTCACCATCGACTACGAGAGCCGGTCCGAAGGAAATACCATGCACCGGACCCATTGCCATAAGTTCATTATGACTATTCACCCGCCCGCCTATAAGGTTATTATCGCTGTCAAAGCCGATAAAAATATCCCACCGGTGCCGGGAAGACTTAAAGGCGCCGATCAGCTCACTTTCTACTACAGTATTGCCGATAGGGTCTTTTTCAACAAAGCCCCCGCCGTTAACAGCAAATTTACCTTTGCTGCGTTCGAGGGCTTTAAGGGTTGTCTCTTTCCGGTTGGTTACAATAACCGCAGCAGGATTTCCAACTACTGCCTCATAGCCCCTGTAGCCATTACCGATCAGTTCAGATATTCTGATCTCTGTTTTTAAATTCTCAGCAGCTTCATAATAAACCAGTTGTAACTCAGCAATTTCTATTATACAGTCGTATGTTACATTATTCGCAACCGTCTCATAGTTCGCTTCCCAATCGTTTGTCGACGAAAACAATAATGGCAGTGCCAGCAGTAAGATAACCAGTCTCATCGTATGCTCCGTTTCTACGTTGATTTCTTGATTATAAACATCAAGAGCCCTGATGTCAGAAGCAGGATATAAAATATTGTTTAAACAAAATTTATTTATCTCAAATACCGGTTTTCATAATAAGTCTCAGGTTCACCACCTTTTAACACCAGTATAGCCTTACCCCCGGGGCAATTACTTTCCATGATAGAGATAAGTTAAACTATACTCGAGACGGCACAAACCCGTCAACCTCGTTCCGGCAACATGAGGGATTGATATCGTTTTAGCTTTGAGGCAGGAATACCCGGAAAGTGCTGCCTTCGCCGATCCTGCTTTCGACCTCGATCTTTCCCCCGTGGAGTTCAACCAGCTGCCTTGCGATAGCCAAACCCAGTCCCGATCCCTTGCTGCTGCGACGCCTGGACTTGTCTACTTTATAGAAACGTTCAAAAATATTAGGAAGCTCAGATTCGGGAATACCACACCCGGTATCCTCAACTTCCATGACTAGATCAAATTTAACTTGCTTAATTTTTAAACAGACCTCACCAC
>SKPH01000013.1 GCA_007119615.1 Syntrophomonadaceae bacterium
CATTGCCGGGGATATTTTCCAGTTCGCCCATCTCTGTTTTTCCGGCAGGCCAGTTGGTTATCTTTACCTTGATCGGATCGAGCACTGCCATCAGCCGCGGCGCCGTGGTTTCAAGCTCCTCGCGAATGCAGTGCTCCAGTAGAGCCAGGTCAACCATGCTGTCCGCCCTGGAAACCCCTACCCGCTCCTGGAAATCGGCGATTGCCTGCGGGGTAATTCCCCGCCTGCGCAGCCCGGCTATGGTCGGCAGGCGGGGATCGTCCCATCCACTGACCTGCTTTTCTTCTACCAGGCGCCGCAATTTACGCTTGCTCATGACAGTATAGGTCATGTTCAGGCGGGCAAACTCTGTCTGGCGGGAACGATATTTAACTACCTCCGGCATTAGTTCGACGGCATTATCGACAATCCAGTCGTAAAGGGGGCGGTGATCGGCATATTCAATCGAGCAGAGGGAATGGGTAATTCCCTCCAGGGCATCAGAAAAAGGATGATCGAAGTCATACATGGGGTATATGCACCATTTGTCGCCAGTGCGGTGGTGCTCTGCATGCAGGATGCGGTATAGCACCGGATCACGCATGTTCAGATTGCCTGATTGCATATCGATCTTAGCCCTGAGCACCCGGCTGCCGTTAGGAAATTCACCGGCTCGCATCCGCTCAAACAGATCCAGGTTCTCTTCTGCGGAGCGGTTGCGGGTAGGGCATTCTTTTCCCGGTTTGTTCAGGGTGCCCCGGTATTCCCTGATTTCATCCTGGTTTAGATCGCAGACATAGGCCCGCCCGGCCTTGATCAGGCGCAGGGCAAACTGATACTTGGTTTCGAAGTAATCGGAACTGAAAAAGAGACGGTCTTCCCAGACTGCTCCCAACCAGCGGATATCTTCGATTATTGAGTCAACAAATTCCTGCTCTTCTTTAATCGGGTTGGTATCGTCAAATCGCAGGTTGAATTTGCCGTTAAAATTTTTTGCGATTCCGTAATTCAGAAGAATTGCCTTGGCATGCCCGATATGCAGGTAACCGTTCGGTTCGGGAGGGAAGCGGGTGTGAACGGGGCTGTCTTTGAGTAGCCCTTTTTCCAGATCGTCCTTGATCATGTTGTAAATGAAATTTGTTTTGCCTTCCGGTTCAATTTTATCTGACATCTACGTCTCCTTTGCTTCCGCAGGCCCCGCCTGTGTAGTTTGGCTTTTTGATTGATTACCAAATCCATTACAATTAATTTCAACTTTTATATAAAAAACCCTTCACCGGGCCTTTATTGATACTGTTCACATTCTCTCATCCACGTCTGATGTTTTTTTATCGCGGTTTAAAGCCGGGTTTCCTTTATCTTGCGGGGAATTAATTTTTGCTTTAACCGGGTAAAGGAAAAGAACAACGCCGATCACAAAGCAGGCACTCCCGGCGAACATCAACGGATCGTTGTCACGGATTGAGGCGATTAGGTAGATCACTCCACAGGCGAGGAAAAATAGCCAGGCAATAACGTGCAGGCGCAGACCCATTGGTTACTCCACCGTAACGCTTTTAGCCAGGTTTCGGGGTTTGTCGACTGAACTGCCCCGGGCCACAGCCGCGTAGTAGGCAATTAGCTGAGTAGGCACCGCGCTTAAAACCGGGGCCAGAATATCGTTAACCGCAGGCAGGTAAAATACAGAATCGACCTGCCGGGAGACATCATCGAACCCTTCCTGGGTGATGGCAAAAACTGCACCGCCGCGGGCTTTGACCTCCTGGATGTTGCCCAGAATTTTTTCCGAAACCGCCTTCTGGGTAACAAGGGCAATAACCGGGATCCCTTCGACAATTAAGGCCAGGGGACCATGTTTGAGTTCACCGGCGGCGTAGGCTTCAGCATGGATGTAGGAGATCTCTTTCAACTTAAGAGCTCCTTCCATAGCCACAGGATAATCCAGATTGCGGCCGACAAAGAAGGCGCTTTCCCATTGGGACAGGTGATTACAGTAAGAACTCAACCTGGACAGGCTTTCTTCAGAAAGGATTTTCTTTAAATTCCCGGGAAGGTCCATCAGGTTTTTTACCAGCTCACCGGCCAATTCCGGGTCGATGCTGCGACGGGCTTTACCAATATAAATTGTAAGTAGGTAAAGAGCAACAAGTTGGGTCAGGTAAGCCTTGGTTGATGCAACGGCTATTTCCGGCCCGGCCCAGGTATAGAAGACCCTGTCTGCCTCCCGGGAAACAGAGCTGCCGACTACATTGGTAATGGCGAGGACTTTCAATCCGTTTCGCCGGGCCAGCCGCAATGCCGCCAGCGTATCGGCAGTTTCACCGGATTGACTGATAACTATCGCCAGCTGGTTTTTTTCGAATATCGGTTCCCGGTAGCGAAACTCCGAGGCTACATCGACTTCAACCTCGACTCCGGCTACTTTTTCAATGATTGCTTTTCCCAGTAGACCGGCATGGTAAGCAGTTCCGCAGGCGACAATGAAGATCTTTTCCAGGGAGGAGAGCTCCGCTTCGGTAAATCCAAGCTCGCTTAAGTCTACCTGGCCGGTAGAGGGATCAATCCGCTGGCGCATAGTTTCTTTAACCGCTACAGGCTGCTCCATGATTTCTTTGAGCATAAAGTGCTCGTAACCGCCCTTTTCAGCTGCTTCAAGATCCCAGGTTATTTCCAATATTTCTCTCTCGACTACTTTTCCATCCCGGTCCGATATCTCCACCCTGTCAGCGGTTATTGATGCAAATTCACCGTCTTCCAAAATTTTTGTTCTGCGGGTATGGGCGAGTAGAGCCGGTATATCGGAGGCCACAAAGTTTTCGCCTTCTCCCAGGCCGATTATCAGCGGGCTGTCCTGGCGAACGCATACCAGGTGATCCGGTTCACCGGCTGCGATCACAACCATGGCATAGGAACCTTCAACCCGCTTAACTGCCTTGCGGACAGCTTCGAGCAAATCATCTTCGTAGTACTCTTCGATCAGGTGGGCCATTACCTCGGTATCTGTTTCGGAGCGGAAGCTGTGACCGGCTTCGTCAGCCAGCCACTGACGCAGGGATTGGTGATTTTCGATAATTCCATTATGAACGACAGCTATTTTATTATCACAGCTGCAGTGGGGATGTGCGTTTATATCGGTCGGCCGGCCGTGAGTAGCCCACCTGGTATGGCCGATTCCGACGGTTACTTTGTTAAACTGATCTCCCAGTTTTTTTTCAAGATCGGCAACAGATCCCGCCGCCTTGTTTATAACCAGGCAGCCGTCCCGGTGCAGAGCGACCCCGGCCGAATCATAACCCCGGTATTCAAGCTTCTTTAAGCCGTCAATCAGGATGGGATTTGCTTCCCTGGCTCCTGTATAACCAACAATGCCGCACATAAAAATCCCCCATTTAGATCACAAGTATTAAAGCAGTTGTTGCAGTATGCCTAACATGACCGAGGGAAGGATGCTGCACCCCTCCCCTGAAAAGATTTTATTGATTCTCTCTGCCCTGTCGCTTTCATAAGGGCAGCTTAAGACTGTTCTTTAGCAATCAATTCAGCCAGAGACCGGGCATACTCCTCAAGTTTTTCTTCGGTCACCGGCGCCTCGAGCATTACCCTGATTTTCGGCTCAGTCCCTGAAGGGCGAACCAGGACACGCCCATGTTTGCCAAGTTCCTTTTCTACTTTATCAATTGCAGAGGTGATTTTCGGGTTATCCGACCAACCTTCCCTGGTGGCTACTTTCTGGTTGATCAAAACCTGGGGTAGCCGCTCAAGGTGAGAAGCAAGCTCGAAGAGAGGCTGCTGTTGTTCCTGTATAACTTTCAAAAGCTGGATGGCAGTAAGCAGGCCGTCTCCGGTAGTGGCATAGTCAGAAAAGATTATATGACCCGATTGCTCGCCTCCAAGATTGAATCCGCCCTCAACCATCTTTTCGAGTACATAGCGGTCACCTACAGATGTGCGGATCAATTTTATTCCGTGCTTTTCAGCAAGGATATCGAGGCCACCGTTACTCATCACAGTTGCAACGACGGTATTATGTTTCAGGAGGTTCTTTTTCTTCATATCGACAGAACAGATTGCCATCACCGCATCCCCGTCAACAACAGCTCCTTTTTCATCAACTGCAATAAGCCGATCGGCATCTCCATCAAAAGCAAGCCCGATGGAAGTGCCGTTTTCGGTTACGGCGCGCTGTAGATCAGCAGTATCTGTAGCGCCACATTTGACGTTTATCCGGGTCCCGTCGGGATCGTTGTGCATCATCTTTACCTTTGCACCCAGGCGCTCAAGCAGTTCGCCGGCCACACGGCAGGCGGCGCCATGGGCACAATCAACAACGATACTCTGACCATCCAGCGAAACAGCGGTTTCCCTGAGGTAATTCAAATATTTTTCGAGTGTTTTTCCGTCTATATAAACCTGTCCAAGCTGAGCGCCTTCGGGACGGGGCAGCTCATCTGAGTCATTAAAATAGACTTCTTCGATGGCATCTTCCAGGGCATCGGGCAGCTTGTAGCCACGACTATCAAAGATCTTCAAACCATTATCCTCGATAGGGTTGTGCGAGGCAGATATAACCACTCCAGCCGAAGCTTTAAGCTCTCTGGTCAGGTAAGCTACCGCCGGGGTGGAGGCAACACCTAAAATTCGCACTTCACCGCCGGCAGAGGTTATCCCGGCCACAAGAGCGCCTTCCAGCATAGCTCCTGAAAGGCGGGTATCGCGTCCGATAACAAATAAAGGACTATTATGATTCCGACCCAGCATCCAGGCCGCTATCCGTCCAATCTTAAAAGCAAGTTCGGGGGTTAAATCACGATTAGCAACGCCCCTGATTCCGTCAGTTCCAAATAATTTTCCCAATGGCATACCTCCTCATCTTACTCATCATCAATTTCTGCCGGTTCCACAACCCTGTCAAACTCAAGACGCACTGTTATCAAGTTCGGGTCAATCACAATATCGTTGACCCGAATCCCTTCTTCATCATAAGCAAATGGTGAGAGTTCAACGCTTTCGATTAACCTCATTCCGGTAATATTTACTATCAGGACCACCCGATCTACTCTTTCAAAAATGGACTCGGGTGCGCCAACCAGAACTACTTCTGGAAGAACTTCGAATTCAGCCAATTCCCACCCCGCTGCAGGTTCTCCAATCATTTCAATTTCCACTTCGAAGTCTTCTGTCTGATAGAACTCGATACTAACCCTAACCTGTACAGGTTCAACCGAGATAAGAGTAAGCCCGCGCGGGGGCTGAACCTCGACCTGGATCAGGTGATTGCCCGGCTCTCTGCCATTAAGATCAACCAGGGCATCAAGCTCCTGAATAGTCAGATCTTCAAAATCTTCAGGCAGCCCTTCGAGGGTAATATCAACAGCTGGGGGGATATCGGTGACCACGTAATCAGGGTTAATGTTTTCTATCCGAAGCGGAACATCCTGCCAGGTAATGCGGGCAGGTGTTGTCCGGGTAATCTGGTCCCCGGTAACAAAGAGCCAGAGGATTATTGCTATAAAAATTGCTATAATCCGGGCAAAATTATTACTGCGCAAGAATTTTTCCATGTCTACTTATTATTCCTCCATGACCAGAGGTTAAGGCCTTCTTTACGTTCCGGTGATAAAAGGTCTGTAAGCACTGCCCGCAGTTTTTTCTCATCGAGGTAGCGGGTCAAAATACCATCATGCGCTACAGAAATAATTCCGGTTTCTTCGGAAATGATGATCGCCAGCGCATCGGAGTTTTCTGTAATTCCGATAGCGGCCCGGTGTCTAGTTCCCAGTTCCTTGCCCAGGTCAGGATCCTCGGTAAGAGGCAGGTAACATCCGGCGGCAACTATCTGGTTGCCCTGAATTATTACAGCCCCATCGTGAAGGGGGCTGCGGGGGAAAAATATGTTTACAAGGAGCTCAGCAGTTACTATGCCTTCTACGGGAATGCCGGTGT
Organism: Syntrophomonadaceae bacterium; assembly: GCA_007119615.1. GTDB lineage: Bacteria > Bacillota > Dethiobacteria > DTU022 > DTU022 > SKPH01. The sequence goes on from SKPH01000013.1 coordinate 5,923, forward strand.
CGACATATTCTTTAAGGCCCGTGGTCCGCTCGATAACTATCAGTGCCCCGATCCGTTTTTTCACCAGAACAGGTATGGCTTTGGTCAGCTCATCGAGCATGCTCTCAAAATCCTGGTCGCTCCAGCTAAAATAGGTTGTTTTAAAAATTTTGCCGCGACCCAGGTGTTCAAGGGCCCGGCGCAATTCAGGCTGAAAAACAATCGGGATGGCAATTAAACCAACCGTCATGGTCTGGCGCAGTGTCCAGTGGAGCGCATCAAGCCCGGATTGATCGCTGATAATCATCGCCAGCAACAGGACAATCAAACCTTTAACCAGTTGTTCTGCCCTGGTGCCGCGAATTAGTATAATCAGCCGGTAAAGGAGGTAAGACATAATAAGGATATCAACTACATCTCGCCATCCAACATTCAATTCTAGAACTGCTGCGACAATCCGATCCCAAATGGCCACTATCTATTGAACCCTCTTTTTATGGATTACTATAATTCAGGCAGTATCATTCAGTTTGTATCTCTGTTTAATTCGCTCTCCACGGGAAGAATACCTGCACCTCTTTATTTAAGTTAACATAAAGAGTCGGGTAAGACAATATTTATTTTGTTGCTGCAGCTGTTGCAGTTAGAACCATCCAGGCCGGTCATCCTTATACTGGAACCCCCACGCATGATCAGCAGGTTCCCGCAGTAGGGGCAATTGGTATCGCTCGAACCAGGCAGAATGATATTGCCCAGATAAACATAGCGCAGGTATTTTTTTGCAGTTTCCCGGGCCCGCTCCATCACCTCCGGAGGTGTCGCCGGAAGGTCGAGTTTATACTGGGGGAAGTAACGGGAATAATGCAAAACCAGGTCGGGATTGATTTCTCCCAGCCAGCGAGCCAGGGCTTCCTGTTCATCGGAACTGTCGTTTAGGGTCGGTATCAACAGGCAGGTAATTTCGACATGACACTTTTTTGCTGCAGCTTCTACAGTTTCAATAACAGGATCTCTTAAGCCGTGGCAATATTCCCTGTAAAAAGATTCACTGAACGCTTTTACATCGATATTCATGGCATCAATAAACGGCAATAATTCCTTCAGCGGCTCACGGTTAATATACCCATTAGTTACCAGGACATTGCAGTAGCCTTTATCGTGCAGTAAGCGGGCGGTGTCATATACAAATTCATACCAGATCGAAGGTTCATTATAGGTATAGGCAACTCCCAGCGCTTTATCCGGCCCGCCTTCTTTTTCCAGCATACCCAAAATATCCTCCGGGCTGATTAATTCTGCTGCTTCCCCGGGCTTTCCGCGGGCCAGGGACCAGTTCTGGCAGAAGGAGCAGAGCAGATTACAGCCATAGGTACCCACTGATAAGATTGAACGTCCCGGATGAAAATGGTATAGTGGCTTTTTTTCGATTGGATCCCAGTTCGCTGCCGCAAGGACGCCGTAATTGGTTGTATAGAACTGATCGTTTTCCACCCGGCGAACCCCGCAGGTTCCTACCTGCCCGTTTCCGAGTAAACAGAACCGGGGGCATAGCACACAGCGAAGCTTATCTTTTTCTTTCAGGTAAAAACGGGCTTCTTCCACTTTTCTCCTCCCGGTTTTAATCTTCTTCGTAACGGGTGACTAAAAAACGGTAGAGATCAACCGGCTTACCGGCCGGTATACCAGCCTTGCTGCGGGCTATTTCAACCTGTTTGCGGGCTGTATCCACCCCTTCGATATCGGGCAGCAGCAGGCCGCTGCTTAAACCGCTCCGAACCAACACACCGTATTTTTTGGGATCCAGCTCTTCTTCACTTTCTATCGGTTCCATGGGGCCGAGGATGTCAACTGAAACAGAGATTTCGGACAGTTCTTCCCTGCTTAGCGGGGGAAAACGGGGATCTCTTATTGAGGCGCTGACTGCATTGGCCGCGATCTCCTCTGCCAGATTTGGCCGCACGGGCTCAACCGTTCCTATACATCCCCGAAGGTCTTTTCCTTTTTTCAGGCACACAAATACACCGCCCTGCGCCTGGTAATCCGGGGGTAGTGTATCAGGTACGGCCGGCAGCCGGCCATTTTCAAGGTACTGTTTTATAAATTCGCGGGCCATGTTGGCTGGATTTTGGTTTTTTTCTGCCGCAACCATTTAATATACCTCCATTTCCCCGGCAGTAGATTTAGCGCTGTGTTCCGGGTGTAGGGCAGCCACCAGATAGCCAACCCCAAAAGGCCCTTCATAGGATAATATCTCAGGTTTAAAGTTTTCACCATCGAACATACCGAGACCGATAATAAATGAACGCAGGCCGCATTCACCAGCTTCTTCGACCAGCTGCTGATCAAATTCCAGGATATCCTGAACCCTTGCATCGCGTAGCAATCTGACCAGGCGTCGATCGAATTCAGCTCCCTGCGGGTTAAACCCTGCCGGAGCGCCGCGAGTCAGGCGGTGGGACAGATCTCCGCTGGTTATGACTGCAGTGGGTACTCCTCTGTTCTCCACGGCTCTTCTGAGGGCGCGGCCAAATTGGTAAAGCTGTTGATAGGGCTGAAAACTGATGGTAATATGCACACCTGGAACTTCTACACCGGCTTTTTGCAAGTAGTACAGGGGCACCAGCGCTCCATGATCGAGATTTTTTCTGCTTCGGGCCCCGTGATAGGTGTCCCCGATAAGCGCCGGTCTGATCGGCTCATTTGATGTTTCCTCCACCAGAAGATCTATTAGCTGCCTGTCATTCTTGATAGTGAGACCGGTATCCGGAGATCCAAATTGCCCGAAATCTCCGGTTAACTGCTCCTGGGTAAGAACAGCCGGCCCTTCCGTAACGATCTGGCCATGCGGTGTAATTATGACCATAAGTTCCGGTTCTGTTTCTTTGATCCGGCCGCTGAGTAGTTTCATGGCATCTACTGTCTGCCGGACTTCTGATAATCTGCCGCGGCCTACTTCCGGGATAATAATCGGTGGGTGTGGGGTGATACCAATAATCGAAAGCATTTTAAAAACACCTGCTTTCTGTCCGGAAGCCCGGGCGGTATCGTTAACGAGGCCGCCTGAACTCCGGCCGGTAGAGTCAATTCCTGCTTAAAGTATATCAAATAGTGCATTAACGAACAAATCAGCTGCAGACAAACTTGACATATATATGCAAATAGCCTACCCTAAGATCAGTTTAAGCAGTACTAATCACAGTAGAATTAACAGGGAGCAGTGATCATGAGCAGTGATTATCGTGACGCGAACAAGTTCACCGCAGCAATCCAGGCAATCTTTCCCAAACTGATGCATTATTTAAGTGCCGAGGAAAACAGGGAGTTAACCGGCCTGGGCATAACCCCGAGCCAGATAAACGCTCTGCTGGTACTATATTTTCATGAAGATTTAACCATGGGCGAGTTAAGCTCAGAGATTTACCTGGCTGAAAGCGCAGCAACCAGGCTGGTCAACCGCCTGGTTAACCTCAATCTGGTTAAACGCCGCGGCGACGAAAAAGACCGCCGGGTCGTGCGCGTAGCGCTGACTTCATATGGGAGGCAGCTGTCACGCCTGGTATTTGAAAGAAGGTCCTTCCGTTTTAACAATCTCGCCGAACATCTCGACCCGTCCGAGAGAGAAAATCTCGTAACCTCTCTGCAGGCGGTAATGCGGGTGTATGAAAATTTGGAGCAAACCAGGGAACCGGTTGAAAATAATATCAGCCTTAAATAATCCTGCAAATATGGAAAGTGAGGACACCTCTTGCCGACCAGTGCAGCTGAAGAAACAAAAACTGAATCGCTTTTGTCAATTTTGCTCACATTTTTAAAAGTGGGCGCTTTTACTTTTGGGGGCGGTTATGCTATCTTACCGGTTATTCAACAGGAAGTAGTTGGAAGAAAGAAGTGGGTCAGCCAAAAAGAATTTGCCGATATCCTGATCATTACCCAGGGCATGCCCGGGCAGCTGGCTTTGAACAGCGCTATCCAGATCGGTATCCGCCTGCGCGGCATTCCCGGCGGGGTGGTCGGCGCCCTTGGTGTCTCGACTCCTTCGGTAGTAATTCTTCTTGCCATTGCTGCCTATTTCTACCCCCTGATCCGGCACAACGATTATGTGCAAGCCATATTTTACGGCCTCAGGCCCGCAGTTGTAGCCCTGATTGCATCGGCAGCATACAAAATGGGCCGTGATATTTTACATGGCTGGAGCGGGATTATCCTGTGCGCCGGTCTCCTGGTTGTTGCTGTGATCAGCCAGGTCCACCCAATACTTGTTCTCCTGATTGGCGGTCTGGTAGGGATATTTGCTTACCGGGGGTGGGACTGGAAATGATCGCTGTATTGTTTTCACTTTACTGGTCATTCTTAAAGGTTGGCCTGTTCACAATCGGCGGCGGCTATGCCATGATCCCGCTGATGGAAGCGGAAGTAATCAATGTGCACGGATGGCTTAGTGCTTCGGAGTTTCTTGATATCATCGCCGTTGCCGAGATGACACCGGGTCCGATTTCTATAAATGCCGCAACATTTATCGGCTATACCGTGGGCGGGGTAGCAGGATCTCTGATAGCGTCTCTCGGGGTGATTACCCCTTCCCTGGTTCTGCTGCTGCTGCTTTCCCGCGTTCTGATCAGCGTTATTCAAAACCCGGGCGCTCAAAACTTTATTAAAGGCCTGCGCTCAGCGCTTATAGCTTTAATCCTGCTGGCTTCATTTACCCTGGGCCAGACGGCGATTATAGATATCCCGACCGCACTTATCTTTGCCTTTATCCTGGTTGCCAGTTTGTTGCGTCAGCTAAATCCTCTCTACTTTATAGCTGCCGGAGCTCTACTCGGCCTCATTTTGTTCCAGTATTAACTAAGTTATGATATAATAAGTAATATAAGTTACAGCAGACTCCGAGCCTTTACACCTACTGCCTGAATACGGCTACGGTGGAAGGCCTGGGTTGGGGGAGAAATCCCCCCGCCTCCCGTGATTGGAAAGGAGACTATGCCGTCAGGCCGCGTTTTCTTGCTTCAGGAGGCGTGGTTTTTTTGTTGTTCAAATGAGGTGTATTGATGAAGTTGATGCGGGTAACTGATCCCGAAGTAGTAATAAGCTTGATTGCAGAACAGTTTAAACCGCTGGAGAACGAAAAACTTACCCTGGAAAATGCCGGCGGACACTGCCTGTTCGAGACGATAACAGCGCCGGAAGATATTCCCGGTTTTGATCGCTCTACAGTTGACGGTTACGCGGTTTATGCCAGGGATACCTTTGGCTCCGGCGAAGGGATACCGGCAATTTTGGAGTTAATTGGCGAAGTCATGATGGGGGAGGCTGCGCCCCCGATTGAAAATGGGCAGTGCTGCCTCGTGCATACAGGCGGTATGCTGCCGGAGGGCGCCGATGCCGTAGTTATGATTGAAGATACCGATCAGACCGGCACCATGGTCCAGGCCTATCGCCAGGTGGCGCCTGGCGAGAATGTTATTCGCCGTGGTGAAGATCTTAAAAAAAATGATATTGCCCTGCTTAAAGGGCACCGGCTGCGCGCTCCCGAGATCGGAATGCTGGCCTCGCTCGGCATAACGACAGTCGGTGTATTCCGCCAGCCGGTTGTCGGGTTCTTTTCCAGTGGAGATGAGCTGGTCAGCTACAATAAAGCCCGCCTTAAGCCCGGTCAAATCAGGGACAGCAACGCTCCTGCTCTACGTTACCTGGCCGAACAAAACGGTGCAACAGTTAAGTATGGCGGTATTTTGCCGGATCGCTTTGAAACCTTTCTCGAAAAAAGCAGGGCCCTGCTCGAAGAAACCGATCTGCTCGTATTTTCAGGAGGCAGTTCTGTCGGCAGCCGTGATTTTACCGCCCGCACAATGCAGGCGCTGGGAGAACCGGGGTTGCTGGTTGAAGGAATATCGATTCAGCCCGGCAAACCTACTCTGCTGGCAAACTGTGCCGGAAAACCTGTGCTCGGCCTGCCCGGGCATCCTGTATCAGCCTTGAATATTTTTTCCATTTTCGGCAAAGCCATTATAGATCGCCTGGCCGGACGGAAGGAAAAATTCTTTCATCCTACTGTCAGGGCAGTTTTGTCCCGCAATATTTCATCACATTCCGGCCGTACCGAATATGTCCGGATCAGGCTAAAAGAATCCGAAGACGGTTTAAGCGCCGTCCCGGTATTCGGGCGCTCCGGTATGCTGCGCACCCTGGCGGAAGCAGACGGCCTGCTGGTTGTCCCGTCAGCAAAGGAAGGCCTGAATGCCGGAGAAGCGGTGGATATTTTTATCTGGGAGTAAAACGGGAAGAAGCAGGGTTCCAGACCTGCGCCAAAGCAGAGCCTCCGATATTTAAAAACTGCTTTTAAATTATTTGAGTATCTTTTTTATAGTTAAAATTCGCTTTAACCAACAGGAGAGCGTTTATGAGAAAAGTTTACCTGAGCAATATTCCCAGACAGGATGCGCTGAAAAAATTTTCGGCTGCAGTAGAGATGCCCCGCAGAACCGAATTCGGAATAGTAGGGAATTCAACGGGCAGGGTTACTGCCAGGCCGGTTTTTGCCCGCCTTTCTATGCCCGGCTACCATGCCGCCGCCATGGATGGTATTGCTGTTCAGGCTGATAAGACTTTCAGCGCTTCCGACCAGAATCCGCTTATCCTTAAACCGGAAAGTGATTTCCGGAATATTAACACCGGAGGGGCTATGCCCGCCGGCTTCGATGCTGTAATTAAGGTAGAAGATATTCATCTGCTCGAAGGGGGCCGAGTTGAAATCCTGGCCCCGGCAACTCCCTGGCAGCATGTCCGTGCCGTAGGAGAAGATGTAGTTGCCGGTGAACTGGTTGTGCCCGCCGGCCACCGCCTGAGACCTCCCGATCTTGGAGTATTGCTGGCCGCCGGTATTACGGAGATTGAACTGCTTGAAAAACCCAGAGTTACGATCATTCCCAGCGGATCCGAGGTGATCGATCCCGGATTGGATCGTGAAAAAGGTACTGTTCCCGATTTTAACAGCACGGTTATAGCGTCTTACCTGCTGGAATGGGGCGCCGAACCGGTCGTGCACCCGATCGTTCCCGACGATGTCAGGATGATCAGGGGTGCCCTCACCGCAGCTCTGAAAAATTCGGACCTGGTGATCATCAATGCCGGATCTTCAGCCGGAGAAAAAGATTTCACTTACCGGGTGATTGAGGAACTGGGTGAGGTTTTTTTGCACGGAATAGCCACCCGTCCCGGCAAACCGACAATCCTGGGACAGGTACACGGTAAACCGGTAATCGGCTTGCCGGGATACCCGGTTTCTGCCTATATGAGCCTGGAATGGTTTGCAAGACCACTGATATGCCGCTATCTGGGCCTCCCGGTTCCGCAGCGCGAAAAACTGGAAGCAACCCTGGGCCGGAGAGTGGTCTCGGAAGTAGGCGTTGAAGAGTTTGTGCGGATGACTGTAGGCCATGTTGGAGGCCGTTATATCGCCAATCCCCTGAACCGCGGAGCCGGAGTAACTATGTCACTGGTCCGGGCAGACGGGTTGCTGGTTATACCGGCCAATACACTCGGATTCGAGCAGGATGAAATTGTAGATATCGAGCTATACCGGCCGCAAAGTGAACTGCGCCACAACCTGCTGGCCGCAGGAAGCCATGACCTGATTATCGATCTTTTGGGCACGGCCATTAAAGAGCGCGACCCGCGGATCAGCCTTTCTTCTGCTCATCTCGGCAGCATGGGAGGAATCTCCGCTGTAGGCCGGGGCCAGGCCCACCTGGCCGGAGTCCATCTCTTCGATCCGGAAACAAAAGATTATAACCGCCCTTATATCAATAAACTGCTTCCAGGTCAGGAAGTCCACCTGGTTAACCTGGCTTACAGGATGCAGGGCTGGATTGTCCCTAAAGGTAATCCTGACAGGGTAAGCGCTATTAAACAGCTGGCCGATTTAAAATTAAGCTTCATCAACCGCCAGAGAGGGGCCGGAACCCGTATTCTCTTTGACCATTTACTGCGGGAAGCAGACCTGTCACCGGCAAATATTTACGGCTATGAACGTGAAGAACATACTCATTTGAATATTGCCGCCGCCGTCGCTGCCGGTACGGCCCGGGTCGGCCTCGGGATCCTGCCTGCGGCCAGGGCCTTTGACCTCGACTTCGTTCCACTGGTTGAAGAACGTTACGACCTGCTTTTAAGCAACTCTTTTTTTAACAGTCCTGAAGCTGAGACCCTGCTGGAAATAATCCGTGACCGGAATTTTAAACAGCAGGTTGAAGCCATGGGCGGTTACAGCATGAGAGATGCCGGGAAGGAGCAATAATAATGCCACTAATTGATGCGCACGGGAGAAGACACGATTACCTGAGGATTTCTGTAACCGACCGCTGCAACCTGCGCTGCCTGTACTGCATGGGAGATGAAGGTATTGAACAGCTGTCGCACAGCGATATCCTCAGCTATGAAGAAATCCTGAAAGTAGTTACGGCAGGAGCTGAGCTGGGAATTAGTAAAATCCGCATCACCGGGGGCGAACCGCTGATTCGTAAAGATCTGGTAAGCCTGATTGAACGGATCGCTGCAGTTCCCGGTATTGCCGATCTGGCAATGACTACTAACGGGGTCTTGCTCCCCCACTATGCCGCAGAATTGAAAAAAGCCGGCCTGAACCGGGTTAATATTAGCCTCGATACCCTTAAACCCGACCTGTACCGGAAAATCACCCGCTGCGGCGAGCTAAAAGAAGTCTTTAAAGGCATTGAAGCAGCCCTTGAGTATGAGCTTCAGCCTGTTAAACTGAATACGGTCCTGATGAAGGGAGTAAACGACAGCGAGGTCATTGATTTTCTGAAGCTGATCCTGGAAAAACCGCTTCATGTGCGCTTTATTGAGTATATGCCTATCGGCGACCATGACCGAAGTTACGTTGACCACTACCTTCCTCTGAGTTACGTCGAGGAAACAGCCAACAATGCCGGACTCACGTTGTCACCTCTGCCTCTGCCGGGAGGGGCCGGCCCCGCTGAATCGTATACCATTCCCGGAGGCAGGGGAACAATCGGCCTGATTCATCCGATCAGTAAGCATTTTTGCGATAGCTGTAACCGCTTGCGCTTGACAGCGGAAGGCAATCTGAAAGCCTGCCTTTACTGGCAGGACGAGTCACCGGTACGCCCGGTGCTGGATAACAAAAAAGCCCTCCAGGGTCTGATCAGGGAAGTGCTAAGCGGCAAACCGGTTGAGCACCAGATGGCGGCAGACGGAATCTGTGGTTCGGTAAAACCGGGCTCCATGCGTGGCATGTCGAAAACAGGAGGATAGTTCCGGCTTCTGAAGCAGAATTAAGAAATCGCCAGCCTTTTCCTCCTGTTCAAAGGAATCAATAAATGGATGAAGCCTGATATGAGATGTTGGAAATACACACAGCCATTTATACTTGTGGCCCTAATGCTGAGGTTTGTAAGATTAAAGTTCTGGAGGTGGAGACTTGCCGCCTGTAAAGATCAACCTTATTGCCGCCCAGTCAAAAACCGGCAAAACAACAATTTTAGAGAAACTGCTTCCCGAATTAAAACAGCGCGGACTGCGGGTGGCCGCCCTTAAAGGCAACCTGGCCCATTACGATTTGGACTTTCCGGGAAAAGACAGCTGGCGCTTCGCCAGGGCCGGGGCCGAGTTAGCAGGCTTTACCACCCCCGACAACTTCCTGTTGATTGGTACAGGTGGTGCTGATGCCGCCGAGGAAATGCTTCAGGATATGGACTTGATTATTATTGAGGGCAACAAGAAAAGCATAAACCCGAAAATCGAAGTGGTCCGCAGTGATTTAAGCCGGGAACCACTTTTACTTGCCAATACCGTTGCAATAGTTACAGACCGGGAAGATTTGAATCCCGGCATCCCGGTTCTTAATATCAATGACAGCGCCGGGTTGGCTGACTTCATCATCGGTAACTTTTTCAATTCAAAGGTTGAAGGCACCTCAACTGCCGGCAAACTTACTCACTTCGACAGCTCCGGCCGCCCAAGGATGGTCGATGTCTCGGGTAAGGGAGAAACTCTGCGTGAAGCATACGCCCGGGGTGAAATCACCATGGCCCCCGATACCTTTTCCCGTGTCATGGCCGGGAGCATGGCCAAGGGAGATGTCCTCGGGGTGGCCCAGGTTGCAGCGGTAATGGCGGTTAAGGAAACCGGGCGCCTGATTCCAATGGCCCATCCGCTTGGCATCTCAGGAGTGGAAGTAGACTTTAACCCGGTAAAAAATGAGTCAAAAATTGAAATCGGTGTCAGGGTCAAGCTTACCGGGCAAACCGGTGTGGAAATGGAAGCTCTGACCGGGGTCAGTATAGCCGCCCTGACTATATACGACATGTGCAAGGCTGTTGATAAAAATATGATTATCCAAAATATCCGTCTGGTTGAGAAGAAGGGGGGCCGCTCAGGCTATTACAGCCGGGAGCAAAGTTAATGGCAGAAATAATTGCTGTATGCACCAGTGCAAAAAAGGGAGAACGTAAAAAAAATGTCGGTGAGAGCCTGTTAATTAAAGACCAGGGGTTGACAGGAGACGCTCATGCCGGTTTCGCTCACCGCCAGGTAAGTCTTTTAGCCGAAGAAAGTATTGCTAAGATGACTGCCAAGGGTTTGGATGTCGGCCCCGGGGACTTTGCCGAGAACCTGACAACGAGAGGGCTTGACCTGGTAAATTTGCCGATCGGAACCAGGCTGCAGGCCGGACCCAAAGCGATTTTGAGGGTAACCCAGATCGGCAAAGAATGCCATGATCGTTGTGCGATTTACTACCAGGCTGGAGATTGCGTTATGCCGCGTGAAGGCATTTTTGGCGAGGTCCTGCTCGGCGGGAAAATAAAGGTCGGGGACAGACTGGAAATCAGACCTTCCTACCGGTTCGGCATTATCACCGCCAGCGACAAGGGCGCCCGCGGAGAGAGAGAAGATTTAAGCGGGCCGGCAATAAATGAAATCCTTCTGCCCTGGGGTGATGTTATCAACCTGGTTATAGTTCCTGACGACCACGCAGCCCTGGTCAAAATGATTCGTGAAATGCTTGATCAAAATGTCGATGCAATCTTTACGACCGGTGGGACCGGAATGGGTCCCCGCGATGTTACCCCGGAAGCTACCCTTGATGTTGTCGACCGCCTGGTTCCCGGTATAGCTGAGGCAATTCGCAGAGAAACCGCGGCGGCTACCGCCAAAGCTATGTTGTCACGGGGGATAGCCGGAATCAGTGGTTCAACACTAATCGTCAACCTGCCCGGCAGTCCAAAAGCGGTGGCCGAATGTATGGCTGTGCTCACCCCCGTCCTCGACCATGCCCTGGAAACTGTAACCGGGCGCGGCGGGGAGTGTGCCCGGTAAAGTTTGCCGGATTCATGTTCAGGGGAACTTTGAGGTTTGATATTTTCAGGATAAACAGCAACCGGTTAAATAATAGCTTAAATATCAGGAGAGCAGACGTACAATGACAGCAAAAAACAGGAGGACCACTCCTGTTTTATTTTTAACCGCTTATAATTATTCTTATCTTTTTTATTTTCTTTTACACCATTCTGAAATCCGGATTTCTATTTCAGGCCGGTATTATTAATCTTTAAGGGCGCTGAGTATTGAGCGCAGGCGTTCACGGTAACCGGCCGCTTCAATGACCGTACCGGTAACTACGATATCGGCGCCGGCCTGGCGAACCCGGCGGGCATCTATGGCCGTGCGAATACCGCCACCCACAATTAGCGGCACTGAAAGTTCCCGCTTGACGGCACGGATCATCCCGGCCGGAACCGGTTGAGCCGCCCCGTTACCTGCTTCCAGGTAAACGTAAGACATGCCCATGAATTCGGCTGCCAGGGAATAGCCGATCGCCTGCCAGAAATTATCGCGGGCAACCAGGTCTGCTTCGCCGATTTCGCCTAATTTCATCCCGGGTTCGACAAGGATGTAACCTATAGACAGGACCTCTATATCGAGTCGTTTTAATACCGAAGCAATCTTAGACTGAGTCCCGCTGATAAATTTTGAGTTGCGGGAGTTAAGCAGGCTCAGGAATAAAAAAGCGTCCAGGTTGAGACTGATGGAGTCTGTTCCCGTCGGAAAAAAAAGTACCGGAATAGCTACCCGCTGCTTTACCGCTTGAGCTGTATCGGAGAGGGTGCTCTGAGAAACACCCGATGAACCGCCTACAAATATCAGGTCGCTTCCGACCTCCTGGGCGGTTTCGGCAAGTCTGCCGGCTGCCTCAGGCGTCTGGCGCGAGGGATCGATCAGGGTGACATGAACAGCGCCCTGGTTTAATTTTTTTTCAATATAGTTTTGTATTTTCATTGTTATTTTCCTTTTTTTGGGCGATTCCGGTTTAATAACCTCCCGGACAGACCGTGGACAGTACTGAGATGGCTATTCTATTTTACCATGGTCTTATGTTTATTATAATGGAGATCAAACGATTTGACAACTAAACAATGGGGGGGGAACAGCCATCTAGAGCGCTACGTAGAGCTCATCCTCTGTTTTTGTGATTATACCTCCATTAAGCAAGCTTTCCAGGTGCTTTCGGATCATAACTTCCTCAAAAAAACGCAGCACTTCCAGACCCTGGTGCTGCCGGTAAATAATTTTTTTTGCTGTTAACTGCCTGAGAGTAGCGGGTTCTTTTTTCAAGGCTTTAATAATTGCCTGATCATGCTTATCTATGACCGCTTCATAAGCAGCCAGTTTTTGATCGATATTTTTCGCAATAGGCATGCTGTGACCGGTGATCAACAAATCCGGTTTAAGTTCTCGCAGGCGGCGGATCGAAGCGCGAAAATGATTTAGATCAGAGGAAGGATTGCCGTACCAGGGGCCGAAACCGGTTAAATCGATATCAGAAGCAAAAATCAGGTTATACTTTTCAATTAGGAAACCACAGTGACCGGGGGTATGGCCCGGAAGGTGGAGAACTTTTATTTTCAACCTGCCCAGATCGAAATAATCACCTTCATCAAAATAACATTTTATACGGGTTGGGGAAAAGTCAACCTGCCTGACCAACTTCCAGAAAGCTTCGACTTCAACCTGGTTAAGCCCACTGAGGCGGTAAAATCCTTCCAGAGACTCCACGCCGGGAGCATCATCCCTGTGGATTGAAAAAGAAGCGCCATCAAAAAGGTGATTAAAGGTAAGATGATCCCGGTGATAGTGGCTTAACACCACCTGCTCCGTCTTGTCTGCCAGTTCTTCCAAAACCGGACCGGCACCGGTGTCGATAAGCAGGTTTTCTTCTCCTTCGAGGTATAGGGAGTTGGCGTACGGGTAGCGCCCTTTGTTTATTGCTTCGACAAACCAGACTCCTTCTCTTACTTCGTTCATTTGAAGTTCAACCCCCTGTAGTATAAGCAGGCTATAGTTTGAGTTGTTTATTATTTACGATTGCGGTTATCTCATCTTTAATTTGAACCAGATCCGGAGTAGTAATTGTTTTAACCTTATTTTGCCTCACAAAGTAAAAAGCTATTTCTTTAACGGGAAATCCAGTAATTTCATTCAAGGCCAGGGCATAGATCTGACCCTGCCTTTTATAGCGCTGCCAGCGTTCTTCGAGGTGTCTGCCCGGGACATCATCGGTTTTGTAATCAACGATCACCATCGACCCTTCTTCGATAAAAAGCAGGTCCACAATCCCTTCGATC
>SKPH01000041.1 GCA_007119615.1 Syntrophomonadaceae bacterium
GTATTCAGCAGTGCGGTGCATATCCCAGGTTCTAATCTGGATTTCCGCCAGTTCGTTTTCAGCAGCAAATACCGTGGTATGAAGAGACTGGTACATGTTTGGTTTGGGCATGGCGATAAAATCTTTAAAGCGCCCCGGAATCGGCTTCCAGATCGTATGAACTATACCGAGAGTATGATAGCAATCTTTTACCGTATCGACAATAATCCGAATCGCCGTTAAATCGTAGATCTCATTTAAATCTTTACCCTGAGACTTCATCTTATTATAGATACTGAAAAGGTGTTTGGGGCGCCCCTGGATTTCGGCTTCAATTGAAGCTTCCGATAAATAATCCTGCAGGATCCAGATAATCCGGTTAATAAAATTTTCGCGCTCGCGCCTTTTTTTAGCCAGTTTATCAACCAGCTGGAAATATTCGGATGGCTGCATGTAACGGAAAGCAAGATCTTCAAGTTCCCACTTGATCATATAAATACCAAGCCGGTGGGCAAGCGGTGCATATATCTCCAGGGTTTCCCTCGCAATTTCTTTTTGCTTACTGGTGTTCAGGTAGCGCAGGGTACGCAGGTTGTGGGTCCTGTCAGCCAGCTTGATCAGAACGACCCTAATATCCTGGGCCATGGCGATAAACATTTTGCGCAACGTCTCCGCCTGCTGTTCTTCTTTGGAGGTAAAATCCAATCGGCTTAATTTGGTTACGCCGTCAACAAGCGACGCCACTTCATCGCCAAATTCTTCTCTGATCTTCTCCAGCGTAATTTCGGTATCTTCAACCACATCATGAAGCAGCCCGGCAATTATAGTGACAAGATCAAGTTCGAGTTCGGTCAGGATCATGGCTACGCCGAGAGGATGGATAATATATGACTCACCCGATTCACGCAGCTGCCCGGAATGTGCCTCCACTGAATACCGGTAGGCTTTTTCGACCAGGGCCCAATCTTCCAGATCGGGGTAATAGCGCTGGATGCGTTTTTTTAATTCATTAAGTTGTTTTTCTTTAACTGCCATCGTGATCATCCCTCGGGTATAAAAATCTAATAACTATAATACCAAAAAATGGCGGTAAATTCTATAGCATGAACAGACTGACAGTCAATTGCGGTAACCATTTTTTGGCGTTCTCCGCGCAGCGCCTGATGAGCGCCTTAACAGTCAGCTTGCTTCTGCAGGTAAAGAGCAATTTCCTTTGGGGTGCCTTCAAGGAGCAGACGCTGGAACTGCTCACAACTTTCCAGCAGGTCCCTGGTGGCAAGGTAGGTAGGTGACGAGTCGAGGCATTCAGGCCAATTTACATTAAGTTCAGAATATCCTTTAGCTAAAGAACCGTTTTCCAATAAGCCGATTTCAGTAAAAATGCTTTCAGCCCGCTTCCAGAAGCTTTGTGCCGGCTTAAACCCGAGGCTGTTTGCTGCGGGTCCGGGAAAGTCCGGAACACTGCCTGATCCTACCGCCCCTGCCAGTGCAGAGTTAATAATTTCAAGTAATTCTTTCGAGGGCAGCGACAGATCGGTTAAAAGGCAATTTTGTTTCAGATCTTCCCTGTTGTAAAGCAGGTAAATCTTCAACCTGCCATTAAGCAGCCCTTTTTTCAGAACCGCTTTCAAAACACTTTCATGAAGGGGCAGATCAAACAGGATCAGAGTTTCAAATTTTTCAGGGGACTCAGGGCCACTATTCACTGCCCCGCTGGTAATAATGAAGGGGGGGTTCTGTATTGAATAACTTTTACTGATTTTTTCCGCCCTGGCTTGAGAAGCGGCGAATAGAACGCTTCTCGTTTCTTCCTTTTCAAGGATATCTTTTAATAAGGCGAGCCGGTTTTCGCTGCTGCGGCGATCGACAAGATCGAGGTTTCCAATTGAAGCAGTGTCGGAATAGCTTATATCTTTCACTTCCAGATCCAGGGTTTCCCGGTTCCGGAAGAAGCCGTTTTTCAATTTAAAAACAAGGTCCACCCGCCGCCCTTTTTCCAGCTGCGGTTCAAAAGCTGCTCCGGAAAATATAATCGGCTCCAGGATGCGGCTCTCTTTTCTGACCGTTAATTTAAGATGTTTCCGGTCTGCACCAACCAGCCGCCAGGAAATAATTTCCCAACCGCGGCTGCCGAATAAGGGTACCGGGTTGGCTGTACCGTAAGGCTGTAACTGTTCAAGCATGGTGCTTAGATCAAAACTTATTTCCGGCTCTTCCAGCTCCGCTTCAATATACAACGGTAAACCCGGTTCACGATCGCCGAGCTCACTTTCGGCGTAGCGGTTTAAACATTCCCTCAGTTCGGCAATCCTTCCGGCGTCAATGGTAAATCCGGCAGCCTGTTCATGGCCCCCGAATCTTTCCAGGAGTTCGGAGCTGCTTGCCAGGGCGGCAGTAATATCAAACCCGGGGATGCTGCGGGCTGAGCCGCGGCCCTCTCCGTCTTCCAGGGCCACCAGGGCTACCGGGCGGTTAAAGAGCTCTACCAGCCGGGAGGCAACAATCCCTATTACACCATGATGCCAGTTCTCTGATGCCAGGGTGATAACTTTACTGTCCTCTTCCGCCAACTGCTTCAGGGCGCCTGCTTCGGCTTCTCTTAAAATTACCTGTTCCGTGGATCGCCGGAGCAGGTTGGCCCGGTGCAACTGCCCCGCCAGCCCGGCTGCTTTTTCCGGATCTGTTTCGAGAAGCAGGCGGGCAGCAGGGAGCGCTTCGCCCATGCGCCCGGCAGCGTTAACCGCAGGAGCAAGGATGAATGACAGTGCCGTACTGTTGATGCGGTCCTGGTCCAAACCGACTGCTTCAGCGAGTGCTTTAAATCCGGGCCGTTCCAGGTTTCTGAGGATGTTCAAACCGGATGAAACTATAACCCGGTTCTCACCCAGCAGGGGCACCACGTCTGCGGCAGTGCCCAGGGCGGCCAGATCGAGGAGGTCTTCCGGGAAAGGGGAACCTGACTTTTCCATGAGGGCGGCAGCAAGTTTAAAGGCAATGCCTGCACCGGATAGTTCTTTAAACGGATAGGAACATTTTTTCTGCAGGGGATTGATAACGGCAAGGGCGCCGTTAACTTCTTCGAGCGGTTGGTGATGATCGGTAATGATCAGATCCAGGCCCAGTTCAGCGGCGCAAATTATCTCCTCTGTCGCATTGATTCCGCAATCGACGGTTACAACCAGCGAAACTCCGGTTTTTTTAAACTTTTTCAGGGGTTCGATATGCAAGCCGTAGCCTTCTGCAAAACGGCTGGGAAGGAAATAATCGACTTGACCGCCAAGTCGGCTCAGGGCTTCCACCAAAATTACAGTTGCAGTTATGCCGTCAGCATCGTAATCGCCGTGGATAACTATTTTCTCACCGTTCTCAAGAGCGCAGAGCAGCCTCTCAACGGCCTGCTCCATGCCCGCCATCAGCCAGGGAGAATGAAGCTGATCCTTTGAAGGAGATAAAAACTCACGGGTCTGAGCAGGATTATCGATCCCGCGATTTATTAACAACCGGGCCAGGGCCGGTGGTATATCCGAACTACGGGCGAGCTCATCAGCCTTACCGTCATCATCGCCGGGCCAAATCCACTGTTTACCGCTCAGACTCATGAAGGTTCCTCTTCCACCTCTTCTTCATCGGCAGCCTGATCAGAAGGTTGATCCTCCGGCTCCGGCTTCTCTTCCTCTTCCTCGTCCGGTACAGAGATCGCTTTATTCAGTTCTGCTTTAAGGAAAACTTTTTCTTCTTCGAGCTCTCTAACCTTCTTTTCCAGAGTTTCCTGCTTGTGCCTCATCTGGCGAAATGCAAATGCGGAGCGAATGCTGCGGAAAAAGCTGAACAGGCCCACAACCATAGCGCCGACAATTGCCGATCCCAGGATCAGCAGAATCAACTGCACCTCGGCACGGCCGAAGATATAACTGACAGTCACTGACTCGGTATTGGCCAGGGCGAATATAGCTATTATCAGGCTGAAGACAAGAGCTAAAATCAGGTAAAAAGAACCCATTTTTATCCAACCCCTTTACTGTTACTAAGCCGCTTTGCGGCGGGTTCCCTTAAGTTTAATATCCTGGAGGTTAAGCCACAGTGGGCTGGCGACAAATATGGAAGAATAGGTGCCGATAATCACTCCCAGGATCAGGGCAACGACAAAAACGATCAGGTCAAGGCTGCCGATATAATAGTGAAACCCGAAGAGCAGGGCCACCAGGACAAACAGTGTAGTCAGCGAAGTATTAATGGAGCGCATCAGGCTCTGGTTGATACTATCATTGACCGCTTCGGCATACTGCCTTTTCTGCTTGAGCTTGATATTTTCGCGGATCCGGTCGAAAATAACGATGGTATCGTTCACCGAATAACCGAAAACGGTCAGGATCGCCGCTACAAATGGAACATTGATCTCCATCTGCAGAATCGAAAAGACGCCCACCACGATGATGATATTGTGCAGCAGGCCGACGATCGTGGCCATGGCGAACTTGAATTCAAAGCGGAAGGTGATATAGCCGACCATCAGGATTATGGCCACTGCCAGTGATAAAAGGGCCTGCCGCCCCAGTTCCCCTCCGATTACCGCTCCCACGCTCTCGATCCTCAAATCGGCGGGATCGAGACCCGGCCAGCGCTCCCTGAAAGCGCCCAGGATCTGGTCGCGCCGCTCTTCCTCTATGTAGGGCGCCTTGATCACCAGCCCTTCATCGGTAAGCTCGCCGGTTATATCTCTGGCCTGCACAACCTGGATCGCCGCCCCTTCAAGTTCTTCAAAGGGGGCAGTTACCTCCTGAACTTCTTCCAGGGAAAAGTCTTCTCCCAGGTTCAGGTGTAAAACAGTCCCCCCGGTAAAATCTATACCCAGGTTCAACCCGAAGATAATCAGTGATACCAGGCTGGCAATTACGAGCAGCGCTGATAAGAGGTAGGCTTTCCTGCGGTGACCGATAAAATCTATCATTAGGCTTTCACCCCCACGTAGGATCCGCTGCTGAGAATACCGGCTTTAAAAGCAAGGCGCATCAATAAGCGGGTCAGGATTATCGCTGTAAACATGCTGCAGATAATCCCGATGAATAAAGTAACGGCAAAGCCCCTGACCGGGCCGCTGGCCAGACTGAAGAGCACAATGGTTACAATCAGGGTGGTCACATTCGCATCGAGAATGGCCCGGAAGGCCCGCTGAAACCCGCTTTCCATGGCGCTGCGCGGAGTCCTGCCGGAACGCAGCTCGTCTTTAATCCGTTCAAATATAATCACGTTGGCGTCGACAGCCATCCCGATCGATAAAATCAGCCCTGCTATACCTGGTAAGGTCAGCGTCGTGGGCAGGTAGTTCAGGGCCCACAGCACCAGCGAAAGGTAAAAAACAAGAGCGATCCCGGCGATAAAGCCGGCGATCCTGTAATATATAATCATGTAGAGCACCACCAGCAGCAAACCGGCTCCGGCAGCATAAA
The DNA here is from genome assembly GCA_007119615.1 of Syntrophomonadaceae bacterium. Classification (GTDB taxonomy): domain Bacteria; phylum Bacillota; class Dethiobacteria; order DTU022; family DTU022; genus SKPH01. Next base: position 5,427 of record SKPH01000041.1, read on the forward strand.
CCGCAATTTCCTCGGTCCGCTGGCCCAGTGTAGGGCCGATCAGGCGGGACTCAAGTTCACGCAGTTCCACCGGCAAAGCACCGCTTCGCAGCAGCAAAGCCAGCTCCGCCGCTTCTTCAAAGCTGAAGTTGCCCTCGATAGTCGCCCTCCCTTCTCGGATAACCGCCCGGACTACAGGCGCCGATATTACTACATCGTCCAGGACTATGGCTATCGGCTGACCCAGAAACTCTTCGGTGGCCCGGGCAAATATTTGGGAGCCTTCCTGGTCAAATTCGATACTGACGAAAGGATAGGGAGTAATTTCCGGGGCCCTCTGGGCCCTGGCCTGAACCAGGTTGGCGCCGGTTAGAATCTCTTCTCCGTCGGGACTTAAGAAAGTAAGCTGCGCCGTGCGCCCGATAATATTCCTGGCCTGCTCCACATCTTCCAGGTCGGGCAGCTCGATGCGGATCCGGTTGTCGCCCTGGGCGGCAATAATCGGTTCGGCAACTCCCAGTTCATCGACCCGCATGCGGATAACTTCTATGGATCGTTCAATGGCGTCTTCGTCTACATCACGATCCCCCGTCTCTACCGCCTCCAGGAGGACATACAGGCCTCCGGCGATATCGAGTCCGCGCTTGATTCCATCTTCTCTATCGGCCGCACTTACAAATGCCCAGAAGCCCGATGCTATAATCAGCAGACATATGGCAATGAATATCAATAGCCGGCCCGGTTTCACAGCTGCCTTCA
>SKPH01000056.1 GCA_007119615.1 Syntrophomonadaceae bacterium
AGACGGTGTTTTATCCTCCTATTAATAGGGCGGGACCTGGCGAAGAACCAAAAATGAGGTTATAGAGCAGAACACTGGTACCAGATTTATATTAAAGCTTCTGTCTTTCCAACTGCCGGCCCTTAATTTGCAATCTTCAGTTTGCACCCTGATTTAAGGAGTTTCAGCCCAGGTGAACGAAGAAAAAGCAAGTGAAATACTGATTAAACTCTCATCTATAGCGGGTGTTTCCGGAGCGGAAAGCGCTGCTACCGAAACTGCCGCCCGTTATTTTCGGCAATACACTGATAAAGTTAAAAAAGACCGTTTCGGCAATCTCCTGGCTTTATTTCCCGGCGAAGCTTCATCAACAAGGGAAAAACTTACCCTTGCTGTTGTTGCACACATTGATGAGATCGGATTAATGGTCACAAGGGTTGAAAAAGGCGGGTTTTTAAGGTTTATTCCGATCGGATCGATAGATCCGCGCATCCTGCCCGGCCAGGCCGTAGAAATACACGGCAAGAATAGATTCAAAGGCGTCATTGGCGCCTCTCCGCCTCATTTGCTGTCCCCTAAAGAACAAAAAGAAACGGTGCCCGTTGATAAACTTTTCATTGATCCCGGACTCAACGAGGAAACCGTTAAAAACCAAATCGGTATCGGCGACTATGTTACTTTTGAACAAACACCTCTTAAGTTACAAGCGGGCAATAAAATCACCGGCAAAGCTCTTGATAACCGCACCAGTGTGGCTGCCCTGATTATTTGTGCCGAAGAGCTTAATAATTTACGTCATCAGGCCGATATCTGCTTTGTGTCTTCCCTGCAGGAAGAAGTTGGCCTGAGAGGCGCTGTAACTGATGCTTACGGCCTTAAGCCGGATCTGGCCCTGGTTGTCGATGTCACTCATGGTGATGCTCCGGGGCTTGACGACAGGTCTGTATTTAAGGTTGGAGGAGGACCTGCCCTGGCCATAGGGCCAAACCTGCATCCTGGTTTATGCCGTAAGCTGGAAGAGATTGCAAAAGAGCGCCTGCTCCCCTACCAAAGAGAGCCGATTCCCGGACACAGCGGAACTGACGCCTGGGCTTTTCAGATTTCGCGTGAAGGGATTCCCACGGCGCTTTTATCTATACCGCTTCTTAATATGCATACTCCCGTAGAAATTATTAGTTTGGATGATCTTATGATCCTCGGTAAAATGCTAGGCTATTTTGCCGCCGGCATCGACAGTACATTTTTGGAGGAGTTGAAAAAGTGTTAGCTGAACTTGCCAATCTGCGCGGAGTTTCCGGTAACGAGAGTGCAGTACGCAGCTTTTTGGCCGAAAAACTTGATCAATTCCGGACTGAGATATCAATTGATACCATGGGCAATCTGCTTGTTCGCCGGGGCGCTAAGAAGAACAGCCCGCGGATTATGCTCTCCGCTCATATGGACGAAATCGGCCTGATGATTATGTCAATTCAGAAAAACGGGCTTCTGAAATTTAAGCCGGTCGGAGGAATCGACAACCGCGTCCTGGCCGCCAAAAGAGTAAGAATTGGCCCTGACGGTTTACCGGGAGTGATCGGTGTAAAGCCGATCCACCTGCAAAAAAAGGAAGAACAGGAAAAACCATTTGCTGAGGAATCTCTTTTCATCGATGCCGGTTTTAAAGATAAAGATGATGCCGGGAAACAGGTCCGGGTCGGGGACTATGCAGCCTTTGATTCGGTTTGTGAAGAACTCGGTGACGGGTTTTACCGGGGCAAAGCATTTGATGATCGTGCCGGCTGCCTGATTTTACTGGAGCTGCTCCTCGAAAATGACGGACTGGCCTTTGATGCTGCCTTTACAGTCCAGGAAGAGGTAGGAACAAGGGGCGCTGCGGTTGCCGCCTATACTTTGCAACCGAAGGTTGCTCTTGCAGTTGAAGCTACAGCAGCCTCCGATACTACGGAAACCGAAAGTAGTGCAGTCAGCACAGTGCTGGGGGCGGGACCGGCGATCAGCTTTATGGATCGCACCGTAATGGTTAGCCGGGAAATGCGTAAAGAGCTTGTTGAGGCGGCTGAATCCGCAGGAGTGCCGTATCAATTTCGCCGCTTTACCGGAGGGGGTACGGAAGCAGGTGTAATATCCCTTTCACGCGAGGGTGTAAAAACCGCTGTAGTGGCTGTGCCATGCCGCTATATACATTCGCCGCACAGTATTATACAGGAAAAAGACATCCGGGCGGCAGTTAAAATGATCAGGACCTGGCTTGAAAGCCGCCAGTAGAAAGGCAGGGGATCTGCAAAAATGGAAGAGACGATCAAACTTTTGACTGAAGCCTTCGGCCCCTCAGGAGAAGAGGAAACGGTACGTTCTTTAATCAAGGAGCTGATCAAAGGGAAAGTGGATCGCATCTTTGAAGACGATTTGGGCAACCTGTTCGTTCTGCGGGATGGCCCTTCTCCAAAGCTTATGGTTTCCGCTCACATGGATGAAATTGGAATTATCGTTACTCATATCGATGATAACGGTTTCCTGCGTCTGGCCCCTGTGGGAGGAGTTTCGCCTCATTTGCTTCCGGGGCAGAGGTTGCGCTTCAGAGATGGCGTTACCGGAACGGTCTATTATGAAAAGATAAAAGAATGGAAAGAGCTTGAATGGAGCAAATTATATCTCGATATCGGCCAGTCCGATGCCGAAGGAGCCGGAAGAATGGTAAGTATTGGAGATCCGGCCTGCCTGGATCAACCTTTCAAAGTTCTCCAGGGTGGGCGCTATATGGCCAAGGCGATGGATGACCGGGTCGGCTGTGCTGTGCTTGTTGAAGTGATTAACTCTCTGCCTGAACAGCTGCCCCAGGCGGTGTGCTTTGTTTTTTCAGTTCAGGAAGAACTCGGCCTGCGGGGGGCCAGAACAGCAGCCTACCGTTACGAACCTGATTATGGCCTGGCTGTTGATGTCACCCTTGTTGGCGACACTCCTAAAGCGCAGACCATGGCAGTCAGTCTTGGCAGGGGACCAACTGTAAAAGTAAAGGACAGCTCGGTGTTTTGCCATCCCCTGGTGCGAAAACAGATGATTGAAACCGCTGAAAAACACGAAATACCTTATCAATTGGAAGTTCTTGAACGCGGGGGAACTGATGCGGGAGCAATTCATATTTCGCGGGAGGGGGTGCCTTCAGGAGCGATATCAATTCCCTGCCGCTACGTTCATACTTCCTCAGAAATGGTCGACAGTTCTGATGTAAACTATGCCGTCGCTTTTTTAAAAAAACTATTAATCCGACAATGGCCTTCAGTGGAGGAGAATAATTACGGATGAGAAATAACGAATTAAATGAATTAATCTACTTAAATGCCCTCAATTGCATATCATTTTTCGGCTCAACCCGCATAAATACGCTACTTAAACATTTTGGCGCTTCCGAAGCGGTCTGGAAAGCTCCGGCTGAAGAACTTACTGCTGTTCTCGGACTGCCCGGCAAAACCGGACAACTTAAACAGGAACTAATGAAAATTGATCCGGAGCAGGAATGGGCCCGGCTTCTCGATAATAATGTAAATTGTATTTGCCCCGATAATGATAATTTCCCTTCACTGTTAAAACAGATCCCTTTTCCGCCTCCGCTTCTATATTACAAGGGTCGCCTTCAGAAAATCGATCGTCCCGCAGTAGCAATTGTCGGAAGCCGCCGCAGCACTTTTTATGGGCAGGAAGTTGCTCACAGGCTGGCTGTGGAGCTGTCGCTGGAAGGCGTAAATGTGATCAGCGGAATGGCCCTGGGCATAGATACTGCCGCACACAGGGGAGCCCTTGAAAGCAGTGGGTATACGGCTGCCGTTCTCGGCTGCGGGCTCGATCATTGTTATCCACTCCGCAATGCGGACCTGATGGAAAACATAATTGCTGAAGGAGCAGTAGTAAGCGAATTCTCGGTCGGCACTCCTCCAGTGGCAAAAAACTTTCCCCAGCGGAACCGGATTATCAGCGGACTGTCACTGGGTACTGTAGTTGTCGAAGCCACAGCCAAAAGTGGAGCCCTGATCACCGCCAATTATGCCCTTGAACACAATCGCGAAGTGTTTGCTGTTCCCGGCAACGTTGGCAGCCCTTATAGCCGTGGTTGTCACCGGCTGCTTAAAGAGGGCGCAAGGCTGGTAGAGTCTGCCTCGGATATTTTAGAGGAGCTCTATATAAGCTCAACAATTGAGCAGCAGTTGACCCTTGATCAAGCTCGGGCAGACCTGACCGAAGGGGAACAGAGTCTTTTAAACATCATACCTTACCAGCCGATCCATATCGATAATATAATCCAGCTAAGTGGGATAAAAGCAGCTGAGACCAGCGCACAGCTTTTATCGCTGGAACTTAAAAAAACTATCCGCCAAACTCCCGGCAAATATTTTTGCCGGATCTAACAAAAATAATCGATTTATTTGTAAAGATCTAATAACTTTCTTTGATTCTATTCGGTTGAATTTGAATAGCTCGAATTTTTTAAAAAACTGTGCTAATTGCTTGCATCGGTCGAATAGTTATGTTAGGATAATATGGGTGTTGCGAGATGACCGTTTTTGATTGGCTTGAACGCTTTTTGGTTCACTTGATGGTTGGAAAAAACGCATCACCCTTAACTATGCAAGCTTACCGTAACGACATTTTGCAGTTCCTCGAGCTCGAAGGCGATGAGTTGGCGGGTTTGAAAAGGGTAGATCACCTTACCATACGCCGCTTTCTGGCCTGGCTCAGGGATCAGGGCTATACCCGGCGTTCTATAGCGCGTAAATTGTCTGCGACGCGTTCTTTTTTGTTCTTTTTACAAAAAGAAGCTTTAATCAGCGGGGGGAAATGGTCTACCGTATCCCGTCCCAAACAGGAAAAAGGGCTGCCCCGCTTTCTGTACTACCATGAAGTCGTTGCTCTTTTGGAAGCGCCGGATAGCAAAACGGCGCTGGGTTTTCGGGACAGGGCCATGCTTGAGTTGATTTACTCTTCAGGACTCAGGGTTAGCGAGTTGATTAACTTAACTGATTCTTCTCTGCAGTCGGAAGAACGGCTGATTAAAGTATACGGGAAGGGCAGGAAAGAGCGAATAGTTCCCGTAGGCAGTGTAGCTGCCGCCCTGATTGAGGAATATATCAAAAATACCCGCCCGGTACTGGCTGCACTGAATAAAAACGGTGGGAAATACGATCAGCTTTTTCTTAACAAGTGGGGCAAACCCCTGAGTGACCGTGGAGTGCGCTATATATTTAAAAAATATATCCGGCAGGTTTCCCACAAGGTGGGAATTACTCCTCATTCTCTCCGGCATTCATTTGCAACCCACCTGCTTGATGCAGGGGCCGATTTAAGGGTGGTTCAGGAATTGTTAGGGCATGTCAGTCTTTCCACTACCCAGATCTATACGCATGTGACGAAAGAGAGATTAAGTGAGGTTTACAGATCAGCTTTTCCGAGAAAATAATAAGTACAGAAGGTGTTTACAAATGTTTCAAGCCACAACAATACTGGCGGTAAAAATAGGTGATAAGGTTGCCGTAGCCGGAGACGGACAAGTTACTTTCGGCAACAATACGATTATCAAGAACAGCGCAAAAAAAGTGCGCCGTCTTTACAATGGCAAGGTTATTGTCGGTTTTGCCGGCGCCGCTGCGGATTCGCTGACTCTGTGTGAAAAATTTGAAGGCAAATTGGAAAGTTTCCAGGGTAATCTGGTTAGAGCTGCAGTTGAGTTGGCAAAAGAGTGGCGCACAGACCGCGTCCTGCGCAGGCTTGAAGCGCTGCTGGTTGCTGCGAACAGCGATGCCCTCCTGATGATCTCCGGAACGGGAGAAATTATCGAGCCTGATGATGGGATTGCCGCAGTTGGTTCCGGAGCTCCCTATGCTTTGTCTGCAGCGAGAGCCCTATTGCGTAATGCCGATTTGCCGCCGGGTAAAATCGCCGGTGAAGCGCTGAAGATCGCCTCTGAAATATGTATCTATACTAATGATGAAATTATAATAGAAGAATTGTAGAAGGGTTGCTGTATATCGATGTCGACAGATGAGCTAACACCGCGCGAAATCGTTGATCAACTGAGCCATTTTATTATCGGACAGGAAGATGCAAAACGATGTGTCGCCGTGGCGCTGAGAAACAGATATCGCCGTAAAAAACTGCCTGATGACCTGCAGGAAGAGATCATCCCGAAAAACATTATCATGATCGGGGCGACTGGTGTAGGTAAAACCGAGATAGCGAGGCGTCTTGCCCGCCTGGTTAACGCTCCTTTTGTTAAAGTTGAAGCGACCAAATTTACTGAAGTAGGTTATGTCGGCCGTGATGTTGAATCCATGGTTCGTGATCTGGTGGAAACATCGATCAGAATTGTGCAGAATGAACGAATGCTGGTTGTAAAAGATAAGGCTGCCGATAACGCCAATCAAAGATTAGTTGAAACCATTGCACCGCTGCCGAAGAAAAAACAGCGCACTGCCAATCCTCTTGGCTTCCTGTTTCAGTCTGCTCCTGCCCAGGAAGAGGTCCCTGTGGAAGACACTACTTTTACTGAAAGGCTGCAGCAGGCCCGGGAAGAACAAAAAAAGGTTAAACAACGCTTGCTAAATGGCGAACTTGAGAACCAGATGGTCGAAATCGAGGTTGAAGAACGTAAGGCACCGATGGTTGAATTGTTCAGCGGCCAGGGTATGGAGGAGATGGGAATTAACCTGCAGGATGTCCTGGGTAATTTTGTTCCCCCGAAGAAGAAGAAAAGAAGAGTCAATGTGTCTGAAGCCAGGAAAGTATTTGAGCAGGAAGAAGCCCAGCGATTAATTGACATGGATGCGGTAACTGTGGAAGCTCTTAAAAGAGCGGAACAGTTGGGAATTATTTTTCTAGACGAAATTGACAAAATTGCCGGTAAAGATTATCATGGATCTGGTCCTGATATTTCCAGAGAAGGGGTCCAGCGGGATATATTACCGATTGTAGAAGGATCTACGGTTGTCACCAAATACGGTCCGGTAAAAACTGATCATATCCTATTTATTGCTGCCGGGGCTTTTCATACATCAAAGCCTTCAGACTTGATTCCCGAGCTGCAGGGCAGGTTTCCGATCAGGGTTGAATTAAACAGCCTGACTGAAGAAGATTTTAAGCGGATTCTTACCGAACCGAATAACGCACTGATTAAGCAGTATAAGGCACTGTTGGAGACGGAAGGGGTGAGTTTAACTTTTACCGAAGAGTCGATTGAAGAAATCGCTCAGACAGCTTGCTATTTGAATCAGGAGATGGAAAATATTGGAGCGCGCAGACTGCATACAATTATGGAAAAAGTGCTCGAAGACCTATCTTTTGATCTTCCTGATGAACGGGTCTTAAACGAGATTACTGTAGATCGGGAATACGTTCAAAGCAAGCTGCACAAGGTGGTTAAAGATAAAGATTTAAGTAAATATATTTTATAAATTCAAAGGTGAAGAAAGGTGGGTGATAGACGTGATATCTTCTCCCTTGCTCGAGAAGACTCGTCGTATTAACAAGATTTTGCAGAAAAGCGCAGGTCAGCACGTTAACTTTAAGGATGTAGCCGATGTCCTTAAGAATGTTATTCATGCCAATGTCTACATTGCCGATCGGCAGGGTATGATATTGGGCTGGTCGCTTGTTGATGAATTTGAATGTGAATTGATGGTTGATAATGTCCTGGAAAGCGGCCGTTTCCCCGAGGATTATAATGAATTTTTACTAAGGGAAGACGAATCAAGAGTTAACTTAAGGCAAAAATCAAATGACTGCGTGTTTATAGATGAAGAACGATGCCTGTTTGCCAACAAGATTACCACCGTTGTCCCGATTATAGGCGGTGGAGATCAAATCGGCACATTGCTGCTGGCTCGATTCAACGAGTTATTTGATGCTGAAGACCTTATTCTTGCCGAAACCGGCGCCACAGTGGTCGGTATGGAGATATTAAGATCCAGGCAGGAAGAAATTGAGGAAGATGCCCGCAACAAGGCTGTCGTCCAGCTTGCAGTTGCAACTCTTTCTTATTCTGAACTTGAAGCGGTAGAACACATCTTTGAGGAACTGGGTGGAGTAGAAGGGTTGCTGGTTGCCAGCAAAATTGCCGACCAGCTCGGCATTACCCGTTCTGTTATTGTCAATGCTCTCCGTAAATTCGAAAGTGCCGGTGTCATAGAATCACGTTCACTCGGAATGAAAGGAACGTATATTAAAGTCCTCAACCCATTCCTGCTTGATTACCTGGCGAAAAAATCTAAGCCATACTAGTTTATTGGCTGATAAGGAAGACCTGAATTACCATCAAAGAGGAACTGCCCCGGATCAATGGGGCGTTCCTTTTTTTTACTCCGTAGATTTATGACCTTCCAAAAAAGGGTTTTAACTGTTTTATGGGAAATATATATTTCTTGTTCACTTTTCATTATGATCCATTTTACAGGAGGTAAACTATGAGCCGTCAAGAGCTTACAGCAAACAGTCAAGAAAAAGCACTGATTATAAAAACTCCGGATGATGGGATACGAGTCGAACCATTGGATAGCCGAATCAGGAAAGTGGCCGAAGGTTCAGGCACGATTACATTTGTTGGCTCTGCTGCAGGAAATAACGGAGCGGGTGTTGTAACCCTGACCTGGGGCCAATTGCACCGGGACGCACAAGCAATGGCAGCTTCATTGCAGTCGAGAGGAATCCGCCCCGGTGATCATATTGCCCTGCTGGGACCAACTACCCGCAGCCTGGTGACAGCTATCCAGGCTGTATGGTTGGCCGGTGGGTGTGTAAGCATGATCCCAATACCGATGCGCTTCAGCTCTGTTGAAGAATTTGCCAATCAAACCAGGGTATTGATGCAGCACGGTGATATTAACCTGTTGCTGCTTGATCCTGATCTGGCTGCATATCACGAAACAAAGCCCGGCGATCCCCCGGTTCTGCTTCTCAATGAACTGGAGCCGGACCGGGAAAGATCCGCCGCCAACTATAATCCTGTTCCTTACGATTCCGAACGACTGGCTATTTTGCAGTTTACCTCCGGTTCAACTTCCAACCCAAAAGGGGTTATGCTTCCACACCGGATTCTGGAAGCCAACCTTGCCGGGATGATCAAGGCTGCAGAGGTGGTCCCCGAAGATATTTTTGTCTCATGGCTGCCCCTGTATCATGATATGGGACTTGTCGGTTTGCTGACAGTTCCAATGGTATCCGGCTGTTCCCTGGTTTTGGCTTCACCCCAGGATTTCCTTTCCCGGCCGGCCGATTGGCTGCGCTGGATAAATGACTATAAAGGGACAGTAACATCCGGGCCTAATTTTTCATGGGTATTAGCCGCGAGAGCTTTCCGGCGGATGACCGCTACAGAGGAAATCCTGGATTTATCCAGGGTTCGCCTTGCCCTGAACGGTGCTGAACCGGTAGATCCCGGTGTTGTGGAAACTTTAATCGAAGCAGCAAGGCCGCATGGTTTCAGGGGTGAAGCTGTATTCTGCGCCTTCGGAATGGCCGAACTTTCTCTGGGTGGGACTTTCCCACCGCCGATGAGGGGAATGGTCATAGATACCGTAGACCGCAACGCCCTGGAGACAGCAAGAGTGGCCCGGCCCGCAGATCCCGGAGCTGAGGGTACACGCTCGTTCCCTTTGCTTGGAACACCGATTCCCGGGCTTGAAATGCGCATTCGAAACCTGGAATCGGGAAAATTGAGAGGACTGCGCGAAGTGGGGGAACTTGGAATAAGGGGCACCTCGGTCACTACCGGGTATTACAAGCGGCCTGACCTCAATGGGACCTTATTTGATGACGGCTGGCTGCGGACAGGTGATCTTGCTTATTTCGTTGAAGGCCCTGATGGCGGACCGCCTGAACTAATCCTGTGCGGAAGGATAAAGGATGTTATTATTATTGCCGGCCGCAATATATTCCCGGAAGATATTGAAAGAGCTGTTGGCAAAGTCGAGGGCGTGCGGGCAGGAAATGTTATCGCTTTCGGAGTTGAAGGCAGTAAGCGTAAAGAGACGATCATAGTTGTTGCTGAAGTGCGCGCAGATGATATTGAAGCAGTTAGGCAGGCAATTCGGGAACAGGTAAGCGCTATAGTCGGCTTCCCGCCCCGGGATATTACATTGGTTGAACCGGGTACGCTGCCGAAAACCAGCTCAGGCAAGCTGCAGCGAAATTTATGCCGTAGCCAGTACCTGAAAAATGAATTAAAAACAGTGGAATCTTCCTGATCCCTGACTCCTGTTTTCAGTTGAGCCGGCAAAACAGTTGTGAAGGGAGGCTGATCATTTCGGCTCTCCCTTTGTAGATTGATCATGCTGTTAATAATAGCCAAACAGTGCTGTAATCAGGAAACCTGCTGTCATAACCACTGCCAGCATGGGTAGAGTAAGGATGATGAAATCCTTGATCTCAACGGCATAATATTCTTTTGTAAGTGAAAAGCACGGATGAGCGGGGGATATTATGTGCCCGGCGGTCGAACCGGCATAAAGAAAAGCAAGATAGGCGGTAAATACAGTTCCACCGGCCGGGATGAGGGGCATAAATAAAGGAAAAAGTATAACTACGCTGGCCGAGTTATCCCCGGTAAGCATCCCTACCAGGAAAGATATTACGGCTATCAGCACCAGAACAGGAATGCCGAGTTCCAGGACCAGATTTGTCATATCGGAAATCACTCCGGTCCGAGATAGCATTTCTTTATAGATCATGATTCCGGCGATAACCAGGACTACCGGGAATTTAATCCCAGGAAGCACCATGGTTTGCAGACGCCTGACTATTTCCCGGCCTCTTCCTTCCTGCGGAAGATAATTAAGCAGGGCCAGGGTAATTCCCGCCAGAAGGACTAATGGAAAGTAGATATTAAACACAACAACCAGGATAAGAATTAGTACCAGGGGTGAGATGCTCTTTAACAGCTGGCCTGCTTTAGTCCATGAAAAAACAACATCTTCAAACTCTTCCAGCTGTTTGTAGCCTCGGAGAAGGAAGAGAAACCCGAAGATTGTTCCGATAATCGTAAGAGGCAAATTATGTATAAAAAAACGACCCAGGCTGACACCGGACAACTCAGATGCGATAATCAGGCTGGGAAAAAGGGGGAAGATGAAATAGAGAACGTGCCTAAACCAGTTATTGATAACTGCCTGGCGTACAGGTGATACATCGAGACGGGTTCCAACCTCGGCGCAGAGCGGAGCCGAAAGCATGGCGCCGCCGGGAACGGCAAGCATGCCGATCAGCATAGGCATCGCGGCAGCGATGATGCGTATGTTGGATATAATGGCGGTCAGGTTCAAAATAATCTCTGCCATTGCGCCTGTCGTTTTGAGAATATGGCCCAGGATTCCAAGCAGCAGGATGCTGATAATGAGCATAATGGTGATACTGTCCCATAAACCCTCAATTATCACGCCAAAAAAACCGGCAGGAGACAGGCCGGCCAGAAGGCCCAGAGCAACAGCTCCTGTGAACATTGTCAGGCCGATGTTAATTTTTAAATAAATACAGATCAGGATGGTTATGATAGAAAAAGATAATGCAATGTACCAGGGCATTTAATTCACCTGTGCTTGTTAATTATATAATCATATCGCAGCTTAGATACCCTTGCAAGAGTTTCAACATCCAATCTAAGATCTATTGATTTGCAAATAGGTGCAGGATTGTTGATCTGATTGTCTAATCTATGTTTGTAAGGTTCCGGGACTCTGAAACGGATACTGGGAGGAGATCGGCTTGAATGAAAGCGAAAAACTGGGTCGGGAATTAACCGGGTTTATTGAAACTGATTCGGGAAACAGGATGCCGGGCGGAGCAATAATTTTTGATCAGGTGTTGCTCGGCTTTGTGTCTGCAGATGATCCTGTTTTCGAGGAGTTCCGCAGGGAAACAGTAATCGGTCCCCTGTTTCGTCCCCCGCGGGACTGGTTACCGGATGCTTCTACAGTTATCTCCTACTTTCTGCGCTTTAGTGAACCTGTACGTCGTTCAAATTACGAGGGCGAGCTCCCTTCACCCGAGTGGCTGCACGGGCGCTTTATCGGGGAGGAATTTAATAAAAAATTGCGCCTTCATCTGGTTGCAGAGTTGGAGAAGATGGGTGGGACAGCTGTTACACCGGCCCTGGATGACAATTACAAAGCCGACTATGAAAATTTTAAGAGCAATTGGTCGGAGAGGCACATAGCATATGCAGCGGGGCTCGGTACGTTCGGCCTGAGCAGGGGGCTGATAACCAAACTAGGTATATCCGGCCGCTTTGGCAGTGTAATAACCGATCTAAGGTTTCCCGGCCGGCCGGCGCCTCTGACGGATCCTTTTAAAGATTGCCCCTACTTTGAGGATAAAAGCTGCGGGGTCTGCATCGATCGCTGCCCTTCCGGGGCGATTACTGCAGAAGGTAAAAATAAATACGCCTGCTATCGCTATACCCGGGTAGAAGATCGGGTCAAATCTTTGCGTAAAAAATATGGCTATGACCATAGTATATGTGGAAAATGCCAGGTAAATGTCCCCTGTGAAGATGAAATCCCCGAATAAAGGAAAAGCATATTTAATTACCTGCCGGGTATGATCCATTTTAAACCGCATGCAGGCGAAAGATAAGTTTAGTCGAAATCAAAGATCTTACCGGGGTTCAATATCAGGTTCGGATCCAAAGCCTTTTTAATCTTCTTCATTGTCTCAATCTCAGCTTCGCTCATCACCAGGGGTAAGTATATTTTACGCTTGTGACCGATGCCGTGTTCGCCGCTGATCGTTCCACCCAGTTCTTTTGCTGATTTGTAAAGATCGGTTAAAATGAGCGGTAATATGGACCGCCACTCTTCCATGCTTTTTTCCGGCTTCTTTATAATAGTAGTATGCAGATTGCCATCACCGGCGTGTCCGAAACATGGTATTAAGACTCCGTACCGATTCGAAATTTCCTCCAATCGCGATATGAGCTTTGGAATATTGCTGATGGGGACAACAATGTCCTCACTGCTTTGAACCGGGCTGATTGCCCTGAACGCTTCGGCAACGTTACGCCTTACCTTCCAAATTTTCTCCTGGTCGGCGGGACCTTCGGCAATAAAGGCATCGAGAGCGCCGCGATCGAGACAAAGTTCGCCGATAGCAAGGCAGTGTTCCCTGATCAGGTCTGGATCATTACCGTCAAGTTCTATCAGCAGCACTGCTCCGCAATCCTGGTGTTTTTTCTTTTCGCCGAGGTATTTATAAGTAGTATCAAGTGATAACCTGTCCATTAGTTCTATCCCGGTAGGGATGATCCGTGCATCGATCATTATATGGGGAACGACATCAATTGCTGATTTAACATCTTCGAACAGAACCATCATGTCAATTTTCGCCCGGGGCAGGGGGAGCAATTTTATAATAATTTTGGTGAAAATACCAAGGGTTCCTTCAGAACCTACCATCAACTGGATCATACTATAACCGGTTACATCTTTAACCCGTTTCCCTCCAAAAAAGCATATTTCCCCGGTGGGCATGACAACTTCCAGACCGATTATATAATTACCGGTAACACCATACTTGATAGCTCGGCCTCCGCCGGCATTTTCGGCTACATTGCCACCCACATAACACATCTCCAGGCTCATCGGGTAGCCGGCAAAGAAAAGGCCCTCATTTTCAACTTTGTTATTCAACTCATTGGTCACAACGCCGGGTTCAACCACTGCAACCATGTTTTCCCTGTCTATTTCAATGATTCTGTTCATCTTTTCTGTAGACAGTAGAATTCCGCCGTAACAGGGTATTGCCCCGCCTGAAAGACCGCTTCCCGCTCCGCGGGGGGTAACTGGTATATTATACCTGTTGGCCAGTTTGATAATCGCTGATACTTCTTCAGAGTTGCGCGCTTTTACAACAATTTCAGGGCTGTGCGCATATTCCGGATCGGTTACTTCATCATGGGAATAAGGTTCCAGGCGTTCAATATCGCGGAATATAATATTATCCGAACCGACAATATCGGCTAAAGCCCGGGCGATTGAAGGCTTAACGGCATTGTATTTTTTCATTACCGGTTCCTTCTTTCATTTCATTTTTCCTCTGACTGGCATATATTCTTTATTTTCGAAAATAACTCCTCTATTGTTAGATGAAACCTTAGAAAATTGATTACGAGATTAATTTGCAGGTTGGAGCAGAAAATCGGAAGCCTGAACATGGAAACCGGAGGCTCCATATCTCACGGATTAGGTGTAGCCAGAGAGTACGGGATTCCGGCAGTAGCAGGAGTGGCAGATGCAGCAGGTAGGTTTGAAGACGGACAAAAGGGCCGGACTAACGGCGAATCCGGCCGGGTTGAACAACTGGTTGACTGAAGCGCCCTAAAAACCAGGCCCCATTAAAATGAGGCATAATTCCAAAAGGTTCAAATTAGGTGTCAAACAGCTTATTTTAACTTATGGAATATAGATAGATAGCACGGGAACAGTTCCCGTGCTATCTATCTGGTGCCGAAGGTGGGAGTCGAACCCACATGCCCGGGGGCGCACGATTTTGAGTCGTGTGCGTCTGCCAGTTCCGCCACTTCGGCATATCGTACCATATGTTAGCATAAACTTATCTTAGAGGCAAGCGGATCAGCTTTGCGATTATTATTGAATTATCTATATTTTGGCGGAACGGAGTCATTTGCAATAAATTGAACAAGTTAATAAATTCACAAAGCAGGTAAAAAAATTTAACTATCGAAAATATTAAACGATGAAAGTATATTTTTTGCCTGACACTTTAGACTAGGGGTGATATCTTTATGAGCGAGTTAATAAAAGGCGGGGCATTTTTGCTTGGTTCTGTGGATGAAAACACTGTTTTCACTCCGGAAGATTTTGATGATGTTCATATGATGATTAAGAAATCCAGTTATGACTTTATGAAAAACCAGGTCGAACCAAAAATTGATGAAATAGAAGAAATGGCTGAGGGCGTGACTGTTGATTTATTGCGGCAGGCCGGCGAACTCGGCCTTTTAGGCAGTGACATACCTGAAGAATATGGTGGAGAAGAAGCAGATAAAATTTCAACGATGTTGATTACCGAAAATACCGCAATTTGTGGCGGTTCATTTGCTGCCGCATTCAGTGCGCATACCGGAATCGGAACATTACCAATTGTTTATTTTGGTACTGAGGAACAAAAGAAAAAATATTTACCGGGGTTGGCTACCGGAGAAATGATCGCCGCCTACGCTTTAACCGAACCGGAAGCCGGTTCCGATGCCCTTAATATTAAAACCAAGGCGGTTCTTTCGGATGACGGCAAGCATTATATCTTAAACGGTGCAAAGCAGTATATCACTAATGCTTCCTGGGCAGACGTCATTATCACTTATGCCAAGATTGACGGTGAAAAGTTTACTGCCTTTATAGTTGATGCCGATACTGAAGGCGTTTCAATTGATCCGGAAGAGAAAAAGATGGGGATTAAAGGATCTTCAACCTGCAGTGTTATTTTTGAAAATGCCAGGGTTCCAGTCGAGAACATGCTCTGGAAAGAAGGCAAAGGCCACCAGGTTGCCTTTAACATCCTAAACATCGGGCGTTTTAAATTAGGCGCAGCCGCTGTAGGCGGGAGCAAACGGGTCATTGAGTTTTCATCCGAATATGCCCTGCAGAGAGTACAGTTCAAGCAGCCGATTGCCCAGTTTAACCTGATCAAGAACAAATTTGCCAACATGGCGATTCTTACCTACATCACCGAGAGCATGGTTTACCGTATCGCAGGAATGATTGATGAAAAACTGGAGGAAGTAAAAGCAGCCGGCGCTGAGAGTTCTGACATAGTCCAGGCGATCCAGGAATACGCAATTGAATGTTCCATATCCAAGGTATTTTGCTCTGAAGCATTGGACTATATTGTCGATGAAGGCGTGCAGATTTTTGGAGGATACGGATATGGTCAGGAATATCCGGCGGAGCGTTCCTACCGGGATAGCCGCATCAACCGGATATTTGAAGGCACTAACGAAGTTAACCGGATGCTCATTCCCGGAACCCTGCTGCGTAAAGCTATGAAGCAGGAAGTGCCGTTTATGGAAGCTGTAATGGGGCTGGGTGGAACACTGAAAGAACTGAAAGAAGCTGAAATTCCGGAGAGCAGCCCGGAAAAAGAGGAATTCTATTTAAATAATATGAAAACTCTCTTCCTGCTGGCTGCCGGAAACGCAGCACAGAAGTTTGGCCAGGATTTGACCAATGAACAGGAGATTCTCTGCACCCTGGCTGATATGGCCATGGAAGTGTTTGCCGCAGAGAGTGCTTTACTCAGGGTGAAAAAATTATCCGCCCAGGCTGAGAGTGAAGATTCCAAGCTGGCTATGCTGATGACACAATGTTTCATCCATGAAATGATACCGAAAATGGAAAACTGGGCGAAGGAAGCTATTGCCGGCACCCTGGAGGGCGAAGAAGCAGCGAAAGCATACAGCGGCATTCGCCTGCTGACCCGTTACGAGCCGATGAATACTTATGCCCCGAAACGGGAAATTGCCGACGCGGTCTACGAATGCAAGAAGTACTTTTTGGATCGGATCTAAAATCCGGACAGCTTTAATTGTTTGTAAATACAAGAAGGGAGCCGGTATAAACCTGCTCCCTTCATAAATATTATTGCCGTTACAAAAAACTTAAATGGCTCTTTTAACTTTTCCAGCTTTAATACACCGGGTGCAAACATTAACTCTCCGGGGGGAACCGCCGAGCATAATTTTTATTCTCTGGATATTAGGCCGCCATCGCCTTTTAGTCTTAACATTTGAATGACTGATCTGGAATCCAGAATCCTTGCTTTTATTACAAACGACGCAAATTTTAGCCACTTTACAACCCTCCCGGTATCTGTAATGTCACGCGTTATATTGTAGCACATCAAGGCTCGGCAAACAACTATTTTTTATTGACTTTATTGCAGGGTATAGCCCAAAAGTAGCGAAAAATAATTTAATATGTCAAAATGAATAGAAAGAGGGGGAAATGTTTTGTCAAAAGCGATATATCCGGGTAGCTTTGATCCGGTAACAAAAGGACACCTGGACGTCATTATGAGATCAAGCAAAATTATGGATCATCTGATAGTTGCCGTCCTCGATAATCCCCGTAAAGTGGCTACTTTTGAAATAGAGAAAAGGGTGGAGATGCTTAAACTGATAACTGAACCTTATCCCAATGTTGAGGTCGATTACTACCAGGGGTTGCTTATCGAATATGCACAGCAGAAAAAAATAGATATAATTATCAAAGGACTTCGGGCAATATCTGATTTCGAATTTGAATTCCAGATGGCCCTGGTCAACCAGAAGTTAAACCCTGCCATTGAAACCCTGTTCATGATGACGAACAGCAAATATTCTTATCTCAGTTCCAGCATCGTTAAGGAGATTGCCGCTCTGGGTGGAGATATTAGCAGTCTGGTTCCTTCTGAAGTTCACAGTATGATTGTCTCTAAATACGATTAGCGGGGACCCATACAGAGATTATGATCAAAGCAGATTAAATAACAGAATCGTGAGGTAGAGCGAAACAATGCTCAGCTATAATCAATTTCTTTTGAATCGTATATTTTTAACTTCCGGGAACCAGGTGCCTGTCAATACTGGCAATCTCCTCTTTTTTGGGTTATTTATTATGGCTGTTGGATTAGTTTCGATTATTTACCCCCAGGCTTTCTGGTATCTGCGTGTTGGCCGTAAATTGCCCGGTGTGCCGCCCAGCAGGCTTTACCTGGGAGTACTTCGCTTTGGGGGGTTGTTGGTTATAGGTCTGGCGGCTATAATCTTATACAGCATAGGAAACACTAATTTCTAAGAATGCCGGGATAACTCCGGAATTCAAATTAATATTCGCACTATGATCGAAAGAGGGTTACAAGTTGAGATCTAAATGGCTGCTTAGGACAGCCATAATTGTTGTTATTTTTGCTGTCCTGAGCTTTTTTATACGTATTGACTATTTTGTTTTAAGTCCGAGCAGAGCTGTCGAACTTCGCGACTTGATTACTGTGGAAAACGCAGATGAAGGTGATCGGGGAGTATTTTACCTGGTTACCGTTACCCAGCAGCGGGCCAGCCTTTTGACTGCACTTTATGGTTATTTCCACCCGCACATGGAAATAAACCCGATGGACAGTGTAATTCCCTCTGATATGGATGAAAGTGAATACCGGCAGCTGTTGTCGGAAATTATGATTGAAAGTCAGCATCTGGCCCAGGTTGTTGCGTTGAGAAGAGCCGGATATGAGGTAGAGATCATTAGTGACGGAGTTGAAATTGTCGATTTCCTTGAGAACGCCCCTGCCGGGGGTTTTCTCGAGATCGGAGATACAATTACCGCGGTTGACGGCAATCCTGTTTTCCTGGCTACTGAGGTACCTTTGTTGGTGCAGGACCGCATGGTTGGCGCCACTGTTGCCGTTTCTATTATCCGGGACGATGAGGAAATGCTGCAGTTCATTCCAACCGGACCCAGTCCCGAGGATGAGCAGATGCCCTTTCTCGGAATTTTCATTAGGACATTGTCCTGGGAACCGGTTATGCCAATCGAGATTTCTATGAACACTGGTAGAATTGGCGGGCCGTCGGCAGGTTTAATGTTTGTCCTTGAAATTTTGAATCAGATCCTCGAGGAAGATCTATCCGCCGGCAGGGCTATTGCAGGAACCGGCACCATTGACATGAATGAGAAGGTTGGTAGAATTGGCGGAACGGCACAAAAGGTTATTGCTGCAGAAAGAGCCGGGGCAGAATATTTCTTAGTCCCGCAGGGCAATTATGAAGCAGCTCTTGAGGTAGCGCGAAATATTGAAATTGTTCCCGTGGAAAATCTTGAAGAAGCCCTGGTATTTTTACTTGCGCTCGATCAGTCCTGAGCAACTTTGACACAGGTAAAGCAGGGTGTTATACTTATTTTGGAAGATTAGAGAGGAACCGAGTAAACAAAGCAGCCGCGGGAAGAGGACCGCAAGGTGCTTCTCGAGGAAAGTCCGAGCTCCGCAGGGCAGGGTGCTGGATAACGCCCAGTGAGGGTGACCTTAAGGCCAGTGCCACAGAAAATAACCGCCCGGCGCTTCAGGTGCCGGGTAAGGGTGCAACGGTGCGGTAAGAGCGCACCAGGGACCGGGAGACCGGTTCGCTAGGTAAACCCCACCCGGAGCAAGACCAAATAGGAGGGGGATGAGGTTGCCCGCCGACTCCTCGGG
>SKPH01000060.1 GCA_007119615.1 Syntrophomonadaceae bacterium
ATTGCCGCCCAGTGCGACAACAATTTTCAATCTAAAAAACTTCCTCAGATCCGCCGCAACCGATTATCGGACCTGTTACAACGCTAATACTATTATAATTGATAAAATACTATTTGCATGTATATTTCTAAAAATTATACATATAACATTAATATCCTTTAGATGATTGCAATAAATCGTTTCAATATTTTTGTTTATGCACTACAAATTCGTTGACATAGCTATCCCTCAGCTGGTATAGTCTTTATGGATAACAGACGCAATTTCAGAGAGAAGTGAGAACAATACAGAAGCAGTATGGAATAACTATCAGAGAAGCCCTTTCACTTGATACAGTTAACCGCCTGCAGCTGGTAGGGGGAGCGGGCGGCCTTGACCGGACTATCAAGCTGGTTAATGTTATTGAAGTACCTGACATCATGGACTGGCTGATCGACGGCGAATTCCTACTTACTACCGGTTATTCTTTCAGGGAATACCCTGAGCTGATGGAAACACTTATTCCGCGCATGAGCCAGTCGAACAGCGCTGCCCTGGCCATAAAAACAAAGCGCTATCTCGATGAGATTCCCGAAGAAATGATCAAGTGCGCTGATAAATATGATATCCCTCTGCTGGAAGTTCCTTTCGACCTCTCCTTTTCGGAGATAATTGCTCCAATTCTGGGAGTTGTATTTAATAAACAAAACAAAATCCTTCAAAAATTGGAACAGGCTCACAAAAAACTGATGGATTTGGCTTTAAATGGGAGCCCGCTTGAAGAGCTCTGCAAGGAGACCGGCAAACTGATTTCCAATCCTGTCGCAATTGTTGATCGAGACGGCTTCTTAATAGTTAACGATGACTGCCCCGATAAATATAAATTTGAGCTGTTTTTCTCTGAAAGCAGTATTGAAATTCAAAAAGAAAAGCTCCGCTTCGGGAACATCAAGGAAGTCAAGTACTCTTTGGAGTATGCTTCAGATACTGATAAACCGCTTACCATAAAAGCAATCCGCATTCCGATCATCGCTGCTAAATATGAATATGGTCACATGGTAGCTATAATCAACAATCCGATCTATGAACCAGATATTCTGACCATCGAACGAGCCGCCACGATCGCCGCGCTCGAGTTTACCAAACGTAAGGCAATCTACGAAATTGAAAAGAGCTATTACAATGATTTTCTGGAAATTCTTCTTTCATCTGATTTTGATAATATCGAAGAAATAACCGGCAGGGGGCGGGTTTTTAATATTGATCTTGAGTTGCCTACGGCTGTTGTGATTATCAATGATCAAAATTTAACTGAAATCACAGAAATTCAACACTACACGAACATGAACGGGCAGCAATCAAAAGAAGATTTGCTTAAAGCAATCAACCGTTTTCTCAAACTAAATGGCATCAGGAATCTAATTGCCGGGATCAAAGGAAACAATATCGTTGTGATTACCGGAACCGACCATAGTAATCCAGCCTCGTCTTTGAAGGAGACAGTTACTGCCCTTATAAAATACTTAAATGAGTCGGCAGCCACCGGCAAACAGATCAATACCGGAGTCGGAAGATCATACACCGATATTCGCCAGATCAGCCGCAGCTACGATGAGGCTCGCGAGGCCTTGAAAATATCGCAGTTGTCGGATCAGTCCCAGGTTATCTTTTTTGATAATCTCGGTTTTTATAAAATACTCAGTGAAAAAAACCGTGGTGAACTGGAGCGCTTTGTAGAAGAACTGCTTCAACCGGTTTTTGATTATGATCGCAATAAAAAAGGGGATCTGATTAAAACTCTGGAAACATACTATGAAACAAACCGCAACCTGAAACTGACCTCTACCAGGCTTTTCACCCATTACAATACAGTGCTCTACCGGATTAAGAAAATCGAAGCCTTAACCGGTATTAAGCTTGATAATCCTGAAAACGCACTCAACCTGGAAATTGCAATTAATATTCTTAAACTTTTCAGGAACAGCTCTGTCTGAAGCAGCACCCCGGAATTTAAAAGAGGCGGCATAAATCTGCCGCCTCTTTTTGTGTTTCAAGTCTTTTCTTACTGTTCGGGGAAAGGCTTAATCGGTTCAGGTTGATCCGGCTCAACCCTCTTCTTCAATCCGCGTTCTTCATCTGTACCGGGGATCACATTATCTAGAATTAAACCAAAGATAGCGGCTACCGCCATCCCGGTTGAACCTACAATATTGATAATGTTGGACAGCCAGGGGGCCCATTCAAATTGTAGTTGGATTGGATCAGCGAGATGGGTTCCGTTAAAGATACCCGGAACAGAGATGCCCATGAAGAGGCAGAACCCGATGATCATCTGGTTGCGCATCGAACTCAAATCGGCCTTGGCCGAGTGGCTGATCCCGATAGAAGCAATCAGTCCGAACAGGGCGCAGTAGAGTCCGCCGACGATTGGTGTCGGGATAGACGAAACGGCTGCGCCAAATTTACCAAACAGTCCTAAGACTATCAAAACCACTACACCGATATTAACGACGTAGCGGCTGGCAACCCTTGTAATACCGACCAGACCAATATTTTCGGTATAACTGGTGCTGGCAAAACCGCCGAAAATACCGGTGAGGAAGCAGCCGACACCTTCAAAGCCGATACCGCGGCTAACCTGCTTGTCGGTCAGTTCCCCGGCTTCGGAAATTTCATTGATCGCATGATAGTCGCCGTATGATTCAATCATCGAAGCCAGGTAACCGGCCAGGATAACCAGGAAGAATCCAAATTCAAACCTGGGCATCCCCCAGGGGAGGATTATATTCCAGCGGAACCATGGTGCGGCGGCGACAGCGGAAAGATCAATATAACCGGGATCACCCGGTGCATATACGCCGCCCAGGGTCAGGATGTATCCAACCAGCCAGGCTATAACTACAGCCAGCAAAACCGGAAACAGGGAGAAAAACGGTTGTTTCGGTCCGAGGATAAGGGCAAAGATAAACGCCAGGGCAATTACAATTGTGGCCAGAAGCACATTGGTTGCGGCATTCGGCGCCCCGACATACCATAATGACAAACCGATTAGAGCGATAACCGGCCCGATAACAACCGGACTGACAAACCTTTGCAGTTTACCAATTAGTCCTGTAAAACCGACCACCATTTCAACCAGTGCTCCCAGCATAATGGCGCCGGCAATATGCTGCATCGTCACCTCAGGTCCCATGGCTCCCACCGCGCCGATAATACCGAAAAACGGCCCCAGGAATGCAAACGACACACCCTGGATGATCGGCAGCCTGGTTCCGAAGTTAACCTGCAGGAATGTTGCCACACCTGAAGCCAGCATGACCGCGGAAATCAACACGGCGATCTGTTCAGGCGACATCCCCATGATCGGGCCTAAGAGCAGCGGCACGGAAACAGTAGCACCGAACATGGTCAGAACATGCTGAACACCAAGAAATAGTGCCTTACCGAATGGCTTTGGTACTTCATCTACGGTGTAAGCCATTTTCCTATGTTCATTCATCCTGTGTTCTACCTTCCTTTCATATTTTATTTACGGTTAAAACTTAATTAACTGGTTAACACCTCCTTTGGAAATGGGTATATCCAGGATCTCTGGATTCTAATTTAACCGGCTTACGGTTTAATAGATCTCCGGCTGTACATCTGAAAAAAAGATATTTTGTTTCAATTAAATAAATTCAAGGTCCTGATTAAAATCCCTTTATGAATTTCATATAAATTTTAGGCCAGTTCTTTGTTCCTACTATCTAATCGGACCTGGATTCAGTCATTCTGAAGATATAGCACAACAGGGCTGCAGCCAGGTCGTAGCCGGTATTAGAGCCAATTTTCAGGAGCCGGTCGAGAGTTAAATAATCCGGTTTATTGGCAGCAATCGATGTTATAAAAGCCTGAACATTTACCGGAGTAAGGCCTCTGATCCCTGTATCCAGCATATGCCCGCCCATCGCGTTGGTCAGAGCAGCCGTCTCTGCAAGGCCTCCGGTTATTTTTTCTGCGAAGTTATGATCGTAAGAAAAATAATTGAAGGCGATTAGTGCCCCGTGGATCAAATCATCGCCGGTAGGCGAAAAACCGCGTCCCATGCCGGTAATTGCCCGGCAGGAAGTGACAAATTTCTCATCCTTTCCGGCCAGCAGGGAATCTACAAGGAGAGGGTAATTACATGATATTTCATGCCTGAAATAGTCTTCACCGCCCGGGAGGTCAAGCAGAACTGCGCTCGCTGATGGTTCTGCAACAGTTTTTAATAGTTCCCGGTATACTTTTGCCGCTGCTTTTATCTCTGCCAGGTTATACCCGGATAACCTGGGCGGTGTAAAATCAGCACAATTTCCCGCGTGCCAGTTTACTGAAACGTTCCTGTCATTAGACGCAATATTTATTTCTGAGGGCTCAAACCACCCATTATTCATCTTTTCAACCGTAGCTTTAAACAGTTCGAAGTCCCTTTGGCCCAGGCCGACTGCAGCCGGCCCCTGCTCCAGGGCGGGACCGGCCACCATTAGCAGGTGAGGCCAAGTGTCGACCTGAAAATTAATGACCAGATCGTGAATTGAATATAATTTCAGGTTGTAAGTTTCGCAATAACGATCAAGATCAGCCGCAAACCAGTCCGCATCTGTTAAAATCAGGTTATCTTGATCCATTTTTATTCCTTTCGTCCCGGACCGCTCTTATTGAAAATCCTTAAGCTATTCCGGCAGCCTTTAGACTATTGAGTCCGCCCGTAAGCGGGATATCTCTGCTTTGGAATAGCCGATCTCCCCCAGGATTTGATCTGTATGCTGGCCCAGGGTTGGAGGCGCAGCCCCAACTTCACCGGGGGTCAGCGATAATTTAACCGGGACTCCGGTAAGTTTGATTTTGCCTGCTGTCGGGTGTTCTTTTTCAACTACCATCTCACGTGCATCGACATGGGGATCGGTTAACACCTGGTCTATGGTGCGAATCCGGCCGCAGGAAACCTCCGCTTCTTCCATAATTGCCACCCATTCGTCGGTTTTTTTCTTCCTGGTTATTTCCTCAAGAATTTCTTTAAGTTCGGCGGGATGCTGGTTGCGGCCCTTCATATCGGAAAACCGGGGGTCCTCGTTTAAATCTTCCCTGCCGAGCACTTTAATGAAGTTTTCCCAGAGTCTCTGGTTGCCGACAGCGAAAATAACATAACCGTCACTGGTTTCGAAACTTTCATAAGGAGTAATCATCGGATGACGATTGCCTACCCTCTGCGGCACATCGCCGGTGGCAAGAAAGTTACCTGCCTGGTAAGTCAGAATAGCAATAATCGAATCCATCAGTGATACATCTACAAACTGCCCCCGGCCGGTTTTGCTGCGCACAAGCAGGGCCAGCAAAATCCCCTCGACGGCATGAAAGCCGCCCAGGATATCGGCGATAGCGACCCCCACCCGCTGGGGCGGCCCGTCTGGAAAGCCGGTAACGCTCATTAACCCGGCTTCGCCCTGGATCATTACATCAAAACTCGGTTTTTCGCGGTAGGGACTGTTGTGACCGTAGCCGGTAATGGAACAGTAAATTATATCTTCCTTGATTTTTTTTACATCATCATAGGTTAACCCCATTTTTTCAGTTACACCGATGCGAAAGTTTTCCACCAAAACATCGGCTTCACTGATCAGGCGGCGTAATATTTCTTTTCCTTCTTCCTCCCTCAGGTTGAGGGTAATGCTTTTTTTGTTGCGGTTAAAAGAAAGATAGTAAGCTGCTTCTCCATCCAAAAATGGTGGACCCAGCGCCCTTGAATCGTCTCCCCTGCCGGGAGTTTCCACTTTAATAACCTCTGCTCCCATATCGCCAAGTTTCATCGTACAGTAAGGGCCCGCTATAAACCGGCCCAAATCGACGACTTTAATTCCTGAAAGCGGCTTCTGCATTTGCTGATTCCTCCTTTATCTGCCCGAAATCATTCTACAGAACAATTCACAAATCCTTCTGTGCCGGCCCCTTTTATTTTTCACCGCCGCGGTGTATAATAGGCATGCAAACATCAGTTCGCCAAACAGGTGGTCATTTTTATGAGTGGTAAAATTATCTTCCTGGCCGATATGGAATCATTCTATGCCAGTGTTGAAACTGCCCTTAATCCCTCTTTACGCGGTAAACCGGTGGTTGTTTGCGGCGACCCGGCCCTGCGGCACGGTATTATCCTTGCCGCCAGCCGCGAAGCCAAGGCCTTCGGCATTAAAACCGGGCAGCCGGCCTGGGAAGCAAAGCGGATGTGCCCCCGGGCAGTTTTTGTTCATCCCCGAATGCAGTCTTATATTGACTGCTCAATGCGTATTACGCGGATATTTGAGCAGTTCACCGACCGCGTCCTCCCCTACTCTATCGATGAGCAGTTTCT
Source organism: Syntrophomonadaceae bacterium (assembly GCA_007119615.1). Classification (GTDB taxonomy): domain Bacteria; phylum Bacillota; class Dethiobacteria; order DTU022; family DTU022; genus SKPH01. The sequence goes on from SKPH01000060.1 coordinate 6,347, forward strand.
TGATCTGACAGGATTGGGGAAAATTTACGGCACGCCGCGGGAAGCCGCCGCAGTTTTGATTGAGCGGGTTTGGAGCGAAACCGGAATCCGCTGCCGGGTCGGGATGGGTGAAAACCTGCTCCAGGCAAAAATGGCCTGCGACTGCTTTGCCAAAAAAACCCGGGATGCCTTTTTTGAATTGAACAGCGACAACTACGTTCCCTGTACCCGCGACCTGCCAATCCGATCGCTTTTCGGAGTCGGCCATCGCATGGAGCGCAATTTTCACCGTATCGGGGTGCGTAAAATCGGCCACCTGGCCGGGCTGCCCCGGGAAATGCTGCACCGCCGCTGGGGCATTAACGGGGAAATTCTCTGGCTAAATGCTCACGGAATCGACTACTCTACAGTTGACCCTGATGCTGCCCGCGAGCAAAAAGGAGTCGGCAATATGGCAACCCTGCCCAGGGATTACCGCAAGCGGCGGGAACTTGAATTGGTCCTCCTGGAAATGACCGAAGAGGTCTGCTCAAGAGCCCACCGCCAGGGGAAAATCGGCTCCACGATCCACCTCTACTGCAAAGGAGCCGACTTCGATTACCCAACCGGCTTTTCCCGCCAGAAAAAACTGCCGGAACCGGCTGCCGCAGTCCCGGGCATCTACCCGACAGTGCTTCAGCTGTTCCGGAAGCACTGGGACGGAAAACCGGTGCGGGCAGTCGGCATAAGCCTGACCGGACTTAGTGCTTACCGCCAGCTTCAGATACCGTGCAGCAGCCGTTACGAACGGGAAGAGACCCTGGCGGAAACAATCGATCTGGTCAGGGAACGTTTCGGCAAAACCAGCCTTTTCCGGGCCGCATCCTTAACACCGGGCGCGCAACTTTTTCAACGGGCCGGAAAGATCGGGGGCCATGATGCATGAGCAAAAAAATCAGCCAGCAGTTTTTGTGCAGCAAGATGATGCTGCCGGAACACTGCGCGGGCCTAAAGGAGTATGCCGCCGGAAAACAGTGGGCAGAAAATCACCGCCGCCCGGACATCGATCAACAGATGCATGAAGAGCTGCAGCGGACCCTGGAACAGGCCCTGGTCAAACAGGAAAGCCTGAAAATCACCATCTTAAATGACAGCGGTTACCGCACCTACAGCGGCATCCCCGTGCATAGCAATCCTGCCTCCGGTCTGATCTGCCTGCAGAACGGCAGGAACAGGCCCAAAACAGTGAAGGCCGCCGAGGTGGTCAGGATTGAACGTGGCTGAAAACAAGACCGCGGGCACGGCGAACCGTGCCCGCTATTTAGGGTCTGCGGTGGTAAAACTTATTTAAGGCGCTGCCGCCTTTCTACGTTTGCAACTCTTTTGCCTTCAGTTTTTGCTTTGCCTGGAAAACAAGCCCCTCAACAAGCTCATCCCGGTTCGCATTGTCTTTGCCATCGTAGTAAACCGTGACAATCGGGATACCGAGTTCTTCCTGGAGCGGTTTCTGCTGGGCCTCGACAACTGAAGCGGGCATGCAGGTAAAAGGTGCCACGAAAACAGCACCGCCGACATTCTCCCTGCCGGCAAAAGCGGCCGCCCGCCCGATAGTCATCGGAGGTTCTCCGCCGTAGTGACTGGATACATAGCCGGATGCGCGTTCCATGATCTCTTTCGGCGCCGGTTCTTCCAGGCCTTCGAGGAGCTTGCCGGCTGCTTTATGAAGGGCAACTTCATCCCGGTGGGCTATTTTAAGGGTCATTTTATATGCAGTAAGTTTAATGTAATCAGCCAGCCGGCGGTGCAGCTTAAATGCCTGCCTCGTTTCGTGATAATCAATATATAGAGTGTATGAAAACAATTCCGTCACCGGAGCCATGGAAACTTCTCCTCCCGCCTGCTCAATCTTGTTGACTACGGACTGATTGCAGCGATCATCCAGGCGCACATAAAATTCTCCATTAAGCAGAATAAGGGGCTTCCTGGTTTTGGATACCGGGATGCCGTTAAATTCAGCTGCGGCCTCGCTGATCAGTTTTTCAAGCGGCTTTCTGTAACTACCGTGCAGCAGGGTGGTTAGCTTAAATTCACAGTTTTCTATTAAGGTAGCAAGTTCCCGGCGGTATTTTTCGAAGGTTTCATCCGCCCTCCCACGTTCAAGCTCATAAGGTCTGACCCTGTGGAGCATTTTATAGAGAATATCCATTGTCATCAGGGAATTATAAACCCCGATTACAAATCCGAAGCCAAACCGCTTACTGACATCGCTATATTTTATTGAACAGATTTTTGCCTGTCCATAACCGGCACGATCAATAGAGAGAGCCTGGATCGGAGCGTAAAGGCCGTAGCGGCAGGGACCGCAAGCCCAGCCCTGGAAAAATACGATGCCGTTGTTCCCGGAGGTTTCATTCGATTCCAGGTAGCTTAAAAAATCCTGCAGGTTTTGAATAAATGGGAGGCACTCTTCTCCGTTAACAAAACGATGGGCTAACGAGAGGTCCCCGTTATTGCCGCGGGGCATCAGTTCCGCTTCAACCCCATAGCACCTGAACATCGAGGCAAATACATCTGCATGGCCCGTTGCATCGGGAATGAGAATTTTATTCCAATCATTCTCGGCGACAGACTTCGTATTGGAAAAAAGCTCAACAGGCTTGCGGTATCCTCTGTTCGAAAGACATGTATTCCTGAATGCTTCCAACCTGGTAATCATTCCTGCAGCTGCGGTATGTTCATCCAGAGTCAGGCGCAGATAATTGGTCAATCCGCTTAAATAGTGGCGCATCATAGCATTCGGACCGCACTTAAAGGGATCCAGAAAAATTAAATTCATCGGCGGCAGTCCGGTTTCGTTGCACTTGTCATTTAAAAAGTTAACCAGCAGGACCGTGGAAAGCATTTTCTGGAGCTGAGCAGGATAAATATTTTCCAGGCGCTGAACATGGCCCCGAAGGTACGCTTCGAATTCTTCCCTGTAGGGGTCCAGATACGGAGACTCTATCTCTCCATTAAACCAGGCTTGCAGGTAATGGAGGAAATACTCGTGAGGAACAGCCATTAATCCGCTCTGCCGCGCATAGCGCATCGATTTCTTCGAGATAAATTCATCGTAAAGAGTATAGCCCCGGCTGAGAAAAACAACTGCTGCCCGATCGGAGTGATCTTTAAGATCTTCGAATATCAATCCGGCAGCCGAGACCATTTTTTTCCGGAATTCTTCCTGGGCGCTGTAAGCCGACTGCAGTGAACTTTCAAATAATTTTTCCCTGTACTCGTTACCGAGAACTTTTTTGGCCACCGGCCGCAGCTGGGCTTTGATCCCCTCAAACCCGGATCGATAGTTTAGCTGGGCATAAAGAGCCTTTTCGGGTTCAAGGCCGATAGAATTAATTACGGTTCCCCATAATGTCTGAAGCAGGGGACAGACAAAAGATCGCGGCCATTCCTCCGCCCAGGGAAGGGCCTCCATGTCTACAACCTCGGGCAGAAAAATATAATCGGGATTGCGCTCCTTTAGCTCCTGGTAATGGCCGATTATTACCTTCATCGGGTAACACATCTCGGAGTCAAGCATGACTTTACCTTTTTGCAGTGTTTCCGCGGTGGTTGGATCTGAGCGAACCACATTACAGCCCATTCCACTGAAGAAGGCCGACCAAAACGGGTAGTAATCAAAATAAAGACCGCTGCGGGCGATACCTATACTTGGCCCGCTGCCCTGCCCTTTTTCTGCCGATTGTTCCATAAGATCAATCCGTTTTTTTCCGTAATCCGGCAGATCGAAGTTCACTTCTTTTTTTTCGACGCCCGAATAACGCCCACAGCGATCACCGTAGATAAATTTGTTACCGTCTGCAAAACTGATTATATTTAACATACAATTATGTTCGTGCTTGCATTCGGCTTTGCAGGTTTTCTTACTATTGGTAAAATGCCGGATATCAGTAAGGCTTTTAAAGGAATAATCACCCTGATGACCCGCTTGATGAAACTGCCTGGCCATCAGGGCGCTGCCCAGGGCGCCGGTTAACTCCGGTTCCGGCGGTACATAAACGGTATCTTCACATATTGCGGCCATTGCAGCCGCCAGGGCATGGTTTTTCGCGGTGGCGCCGGCAAAAACAACTTTCCCGTTCAGCGGCCTTTTATCTACGGTTTTACTCAGGTAATTTTGGGCCGATGAATAAGCCAGGCTGGCCAGCTGTTCAGCCAGTGGCAAACCGCGCGCTGAAGCAGAGGCAAGAATCGATTGTGAAATCAGGGTACATATATCGCCAAGATCAACAGCATACCGGGCTGAAAATGCCTTCGCGGAAAATTCTTCTTTAATTTTAATGCCGAGCAGTTCGGCGAGATTCTCCAGAAAGGTTCCTGTTCCGGCGGCACAAACCGGGTTCATGCTATAGTCAAAAAGAATACCGTTTTGGAGTTGAATAAACTTGGAATCTTCTCCGCCAATTTCAATAATCGAGAGCAGTTCTTCATCCCGAAAAAGCGATTTAATACCTTCTGCCTGGCAGGTTATTTCGTCGACAGCATAGTCGGCATTAAGAATCTTCTGTGAAAGGAACCGCCCTGATCCGGTTGTGCAGGCAATCATCGGCGCATTTCCGATTAAGCCTCCGTAGCGGTCTTCGACCTGTTTCATCAGTTCCAGGACCTGGAGGGCAGGCCGTCCGGTAGTCGGAAGGTAAACCCCGCCAATTTGCCGCCCGGCACGATCGACAAGAACACATTTCGTGGATACAGAACCGCAGTCTACTCCGATGTAAACCTGCGAAAGATCGAAATGATCCTGTCCGGAGTCCGGCTTCATGTAGCAAACCTGATCGGGGTCGAGAGGCGGAAGTGGGTGTTCCGGATGGTAAGGCGGAGTAACCAGTTTTGTTGTAAATATGTTTTCGGTATTAAAAGGAACACCTTTAACGGCTGCTCCGATGGCATTAATGTATTCGTGATTCTCAGGAACCTCAACAGTGATCTTTTTCCGTCCGGCGTATTCCACCAGGTATTTAATAACCGCCTGATTGCTGGCTACTCCACCGACAGCAATCATGCGTCCGGGCCCCGAAATCCGGTTTTGGGAAACACTTGTAAACACATTTTCTACCAGCGCACGGGCCATTCCGGCCGAAACAGCGCTCTGTGTCGCACCTTCGTTTATAGCGTGGGTCATATCAGATTTGGCAAAGACTGCGCAACGACCGGATATAGGTACCGCTGAGTCTGCTTCTACGGCAATTACAGCTAATTCCCGATCATTGTAACCCATTCTGGTCGCCTGTTGGTACCAGAATGAACCGCTGCCGGCAGCGCACTGCCCGTTACGGCTAAAATAGGTTATCTGGGAATCATCGTCCAATTCAAGGTAATGCATATTTTCATGGCCTAATGAGAGGACGTAATCAGTCTTTATGTTCTGCTGCAGCAGACCGGCTTGCAGGGCCTCTATCTCCAGCATCGGCTTAATTCCGAGGCTTTCGGCTACAAGCCATGCATTTTGGCCCATGATGCCGATTTTAATTTTGCTTTCCGATTCGGTTTCCAGCAGCTTGTCAATACATCTCTGAGCAGCTTCAACAGGTTGTCCCGCCGTCGGAAATTTAACACTGATAACCTCGCCATTTTTTATTAGTACACCCTTGGCTGAAAACACTCCCATATCCAGGCCAAGGCTTATAATCGGTCCGGGTTCTTTGGCATTTGTCATTGCAACAATCTCTCTCTTTCGTATAAGTTTATAAAGTAGTCTGTAGTCTGATTTTTTACATTACCAGGGCCATAACTGCTTTTTGCACATGCAAACGGTTCTCAGCCTGATCAAAAACAATCGAACGAGGCCCGTCAATAACTTCGTCAGTGATCTCCTCGCCGCGGTGTGCTGGCAGGCAGTGCATAACCAGTACATCCTCCTTAGCATTTTCCAGTAAAGTACCGTTAACCTGGTACTCGGAGAAACTTTTCAGGCGTTTTTCGTGTTCTTCTTCCTGCCCCATACTGGCCCATACATCAGTATATATAATATCTGCAGTCCGAACGGCATCGACCGGATTGTCTAAAATATTTATTGTTGCCCCTGTCCTGGTAGCATCAAGCCTGGAGAGACGGGTGATCTCAGAATCAGGTTCAAATCCTGAAGGAGAACATATTACAACATGCATACCCATTTTTGCTCCGCCAAACATCAAAGAATGAGCCATATTATTGCCATCACCGATATAAGCCAGCTTCAACCCTTCCAGGTCTTGCTTTTTTTCTTTGATTGAAAACAGGTCGGATAAAACCTGGCAGGGATGCAGCAGATCGGTCAGTCCATTGATAACCGGGACAGAACTATATTCTGCAAGATCGACAACATCCTGATGCGAAAAAGTGCGGATCATGATTCCGTCGAGATATCGGCTCAGATTTCTGGCAGTATCAGCGACTGTTTCACCCCGGTTAAGCTGTAAATCGTTAGCGCTTAAAAAAAGGGCATAACCGCCCAGCTGGTACATTCCTACTTCAAAAGATACCCTGGTTCTGGTTGAGGATTTTTGAAAAATCATCCCCAGAGTTTTACCTTTAAGGGGGTGATAAAGCTCGCTTAATTTATGTTTCATCTTCAGTATATGGGCAGTATCCAGAATCTGATTGATTTCTTCACGGCTTAGATCATGGATTGAGATTAAATCCTTACCTTTCATGTCTACGGCCATATTAAACAACCTCCTTTTGTAATTATTCCTGCTCTACTGCGCAGGCAATACCCTGGCCTCCGCCGATACAAAGCGTTGCCAGGCCCCGTTTCGCCTTTCTCTTTTTCATTTCGTGAAGCAGGGTTACAAATATTCTGGCCCCGCTTGCCCCAATTGGATGGCCCAGGGCAATCGCGCCCCCGTTTACGTTCACCAGATCTTCATTAAGCGAAAGCTCATTAATCACACTAATGGCCTGGGCGGCAAAAGCTTCGTTTGCTTCAATTAGATCCAGGTCGTCAACTGACCATCCCGCCTTAGCCAGCGCTTTTCTGGTAGCAGGAATCGGTCCGGTTCCCATTATAGCCGGATCGACTCCGGCAGAAGCATAGCCTCGAATATATGCCATCGGCTGCAGCTTGAGGGCCTTTGCCTGATCAAGGCTCATGACCAGGACGGCAGCAGCGCTGTCATTGATTCCGGAAGCATTGCCTGCCGTTACCGTACCGTCTTTAATAAAAGCAGGGCGAAGCTGCGACAGCTTTTCCAATGACGTCGCCCGCGGGTGCTCGTCTACATCAAATACAACCGGCTCTCCTTTTTTTTGCGGGACAGAAACCGGTATTATTTCTTCTTCAAAACGGCCGTTCCCTATTGCAGCCAGAGCCTTTTCCTGGCTTTTCAGGGCGAAACGGTCCTGCATCTCTCTTGAAATACTATATCGTTCCGCAATATTTTCAGCAGTACTCCCCATGTGATAGTCATCGAGAGCACACCAGAGACCATCTTTAATCATAATGTCAATCATGCCGCTGTCGCCCATCCGAAGGCCCCAGCGAGCTCCCGGAACAGCGTAAGGGGAAGCGCTCATATTTTCAGTTCCGCCGGCAACAATGATATCAGCTTCACCGGCTGCAATCGCTCCCGCCGCCATTGTAACTGTTCTTAAACCGGAACCGCAGACCTTGTTAATCGTAGCAGCCGGAACTTCAACCGGCAGGCCGGCTTTCAAAGCTGCCTGCCTGGCAACGTTCTGCCCCAGGCCGGTCTGCAGCACACAACCCATCAGAACTTCATCAACCTGTCCGGGTTCAATACCTGCTCTCCCCAGGGCCGCCTCAATTACAATCGCTCCGAGATCAACAGCGCTAACCTCTTTCAGGGAACCCCCGAAAGTGCCTACAGCTGTACGAACAGCACTGACCACAACTACTTCTCTCATCTATCCAAACCTCCGGTATTCTTAATGTTTTAATCACTAATCTCTATCCCGGACCCGTTTTTTTTAACCTGCTTATAATCTGCCGATTATGTACCGGTAAGGATCCACTTCGTTGCGAAGGCAGCTTAATTCTTCTTCTGAAGGAGGCTCACTAACAGTAAGGTCTTCTGACCAGAGCAGCCCAAAACCGGTATTATCTATAATCGATTCTTGTGTAATTCCCGGATGGGTGCTTTCCACCTTCATTTTTTTTGTGTCCTCATCAAACCCGATTACGCAAAGATTAGTTATAACCTTGTACGGACCGCTTCCCGGAGGCAGCCCTGCCGCTTCACGGGCGCCCGGCCCCGTCAGGTATCCGGGCGACGTAATAAAATCAATATTTTCGGTAAACCGCCGCTGATCCTGCGGTGTAATCATCATCGTTTTCCAACAAAAAGAAGCCAGATCGTTTGCTCCACCACTGCCCGGAAACCTGACTTTTGGTTTCTGGTATTCCGAACCGACCATGGTAGAATTAATATTTCCGTACTGGTCTATCTGGGCGCCGCCAAGAAAAGTATAGTCAACCAGGCCGCGCTGACAGGTCTCCATAACCTCAGGCATGCTGCCGGCTACCAGACCTCTGTAAAAAGTGCGCGAATCTCCAACAGAAATCGGCATGGAAGGAAGTAAGGGCCCTATTCCTCCGGCTTCAAACATGATCATCAATCGTGGTGAGTAGATTTTCTGGGCCAGCATCGCAGCCGCACAGGGTGCGCCGGTGCCGACCACAACGATGCTGTCATCTTCCAGGTAGCGTGAAGCAAGGCAGATCATCAACTCCATATCATTGTATTCCATATTATAAACCTCCCCTGCAGAGTATGCAAAGCTTTACTTTTCAACAAGGTTCTCCTGGAGCCGTAATTCCTGCAACCGTTTTAAACCGCCTATCGTATCCAGGTATCCGTTAAAATCTTTAACCCCGTAAATATGTTTCTCCAGGAAAGAAGCATAAGATTCCGGGTCGCCCTCTGCCGTTAACCATTCCCGGAGGTGTTCTTCATCGCTAAAATATTCATAGGCCATATTACCGGGATAACTGCCGAAAGGAACTTCAATTACAGCATCGACCAGGTAATAGGGAATGACTGTTCGGGCCGGATCACGGCGAATATATTCATTGGGAACAAATCGTTCAGTGGTAATGATCAATCGGCGGGCTGCACGCGCCAGGTCAAGATCTGCGACCATGATTCCGTCAATCTGGCAGTTGCCGTAGACATCCGCACGGTGAACATGAATTATTCCTACGTCAGGATAGAGGGCCGGAACTGCCAGGTATTTTGATCCTGTAAATGGACATTCCATCTCCACTGCCGCGCTGCGCTTTCCGGTATCCGTGCCAAGCATACAGCGAACCGGTAAAAATGAAACACCCATAGCTGCAGCTTTATAACGCCAGGTTAAGGCGGCATTAGTCCATTCGGTAAGCTCTATAGCGCCGCTCTCAACTGCTTTGCGGGCTGCTTTGGACAACCCCCGGGCTTCAAGGCCGATAATATAAGCTATATCGCATCGATTAATGCAATTACCGCCGATCAGGATCTGAAAATCATGAGTTGCAGTGTGGCCGGCGACCCCCAGGTCCTTTTTTTTCTGACGGACAATTTCATGCAGCACAGCCGTCGGAATCCGATTCGCGCCGAAACCGCCGACACCGATATAATCTCCATCATTAACCAGGCCGTTTACCACCTCTTGAATCGTGGTTACTTTTTCAGTCAGTTTACGCGGTTTTTGGTCCCGAAAGTATGCCCTGGCTCTATCAGCATCAGGATTTGTAAAAATCCTGCCTCCACCAGCCGGCTTGTAGGTAACTTTCCGCTCCTCTGCATATTCATTGAAGCTCTCCAAAGCAACAACCTCCTAACGCTATAAAGACTACACACGAGTATCTATATTTTATTCGCTGATCGTTATATGTTCCCTGCTGATTGAGGCAAAAAGTTGGCTCCGGTCATACAGGCTTACTGGCTTTAAGCCGCATATAATCTTACGGTTACCCTGTTATAATTAAAATTTATCATGAACATTGTTTAGCCTGGCCAGTAAAGCTCCGGCATGCTCCACGGCAGACCCATGCTCGGAGGATCCTTCCAGATCCATGATCCGGTCAATTTCAGCAGCAATCATTTCTACCGTAATCGATCTTCCTGTATCGAATACAACCCCCCTGCCTTCGATAACGGCCGCCCGGCTAAAATAACCACCGCCGGCGCTGAACATTTTACCGCTGACATTGCAACTGTCAGAACAGAGCCAGGCAACAATCGGGGCCACATATTCAGGCCCGATTTTATCGATAACCTCTTCGGGCATAACTGTAAAAGTCATTCTCGTTCCTGCAGTCGGTATAATAGTATTGGCCTTGATGTTATAGCGGGACCCTTCCTGGGCGACAGAATTCATCAAGCCTGCAATACCCAGCTTGGCCGCTCCATAGTTTGTTTGACCGAAGTTGCCGTACAACCCTGCGGCTGAAGACGTCGAAACTATCCTGCCGTAGCTTTGTTCCTTCATCAAGGCAAATGCAGCCTTGGTACAGAAAAAGGTGCCATCCAAATGAACAGCCATAACTTTACGATAATCTTCTACGGTCATCTTGAGCAAGCTTTTGTCCCGGAGGACTCCAGCGTTATTGATTAAAATATCGAGCCGCCCATAATGATCGAGCGCCGTTTCTATTATATTTTGAGCGCTTTCCCATTCTTCGACGCTGTCATGGCTGACTACGGCTTCCCCGCCTGCGGCCAGAATCTCTGCAGCAACCTTCCGGGCAGCAGTCGGATCAGATCCGGTTCCGTCAAAAGTTCCGCCCGGATCATTTACAATCACCTTCGCTCCCCGGGAGGCCAATAACGTGGCATAGGCTCTCCCCAATCCGCCTCCTGCTCCGGTTATCACAGCAACCCGATTCTCAAATCGCACTTTTTCCATTAAGCGTTTCCTCCCCATGGCATACTAGTAATAGTTTAGTTTATAGCCTTGATATAAGCAATTGCAAAAAAGTTTTTCAAAACCTTTTTAGCATCTATAATCACGAACATCGATCGGAGATAAACCACCCGGCAGAAAACAGCTCCACCGTGGATTTATCAGGACAATTCAAACCAGGTAGCTTTAATTTTATTTAACGATACCTAACCGGATTTTTAGCAGTGCCCGATTAAATCCTTTTATAAACGGTCCAGGATATGGTAAATAGCCAGGATCGGATGTTTATAGATCATTTTGGGACCGGAATAACGCATCACCGTTTTGATTCGGTCCCTGAAATCCGCTTTAAAGCAGTGAACGCTGCACTGTATGCAGGTGGTCTTTTGAACACCCAGTTTGCAATTGACTATTCGACCACCGGCATAATTATAGAGATCGCGGCATCTAAAGCAGGGGATTTCCTTAGCCCTGTGGTTTCCCTTACAGTAGAGCTTTATCATCGCCTCAAGTGTTTTTAATTCACGGCCCGCCTTTTTATCCATAGGGTTATAACACCTCTGCTCATGATACAGTCTAACCTTAAACTTTGTCCAACATCCCGAATTACTTACCCCCGGTTAGCCACAAATAATATTCATTAACTGTGCCGCAAAGCTGAAAGAAAAAGGGTTTCCGGAAATGTCAGCCATCCCCAAAAACCCTGTATTTACTGGTGCGAGCGAGAGGACTTGAACCTCCACGGGCGTTAAGCCCACTAGGTCCTGAACCTAGCGCGTCTGCCATTCCGCCACGCTCGCCTATATTGATCCTGCTAAGCTATTATATACACTTAGCACCGGGTGATCAATAGTTTACCTGTTTTTATTCTTCACTCTCTTTCTTTTCCTTCTCCTTGTCTCCCTCTACCATGGCAACAGGAAACAGGTGTTTTAATTCAATCGGCAGGGGGAATGCAATAATAGAACCCTGCTGGCCGGCAATTTCCGGCAGTGTCCTCAACAGCCGGACGTAAAATCCGCCCTCCTCGGAATTGAGAATCTTCGCCGCCTCAGCAATTTTACCGGCAGCCTGCTTTTCACCTTCCGCCTGAACGATGACAGCCCTCCGCTCTCTTTCAGCCGTGGCCTGTCTGGAGATTGCCTTCTGCATCGATTCAGGGATTACAACGTCCTTAATTTCAACCGCAGTTACCTTGATGCCCCAGGGATCGGTAGCTTCATCTAAAATACTCTGTATCTGCTTGTTTAACTTCTCCCTTTCAGAAAGCAGTTCATCAAGTTCGGCCTGACCGGCCACGCTGCGCAGGGTGGTTTGCGCAAACTGGGCGGTAGCCATACGGTATTCTTCGACGTTGTTAATCGCCCGGTTGGGGTCAACTACCCTGTAGTATACAACGGCGTTTACGTTGGTTGTAACGTTGTCGCGGGTTATGACCTCCTGGCTTGGGACGTCAAGGGTTATAATCCGCAGTGAAACCCTGAACAGGCGGTCAACAATGGGGATAACAAGCACAAACCCCGGACCCTTCTCGCCGATTAGGCGTCCCAGGCGAAAAACAACCAGCCTCTGATATTCCGGGACAATTTTGATTGCAGCTGTCAGGAAAAAGAAGATCACTACAATTATAGGAATAATTAAACCCTGACTTAACAAGAGATCCAACATATTATAACCTCCTTCTAAAATTGATTAGCGGGAAATCAATCTTTCTGTTAAATTACTGCTCCTCTGTCTCTTCAGCCTGATCAGACTTCTGCAGCGGGCGTACCCACAGGACAAGATCCTCGGCGCGAACCACTTCAACTTTTGTTCCGCTTGGAATGGTTTTATCGTCTTCACTATGTGCTTTCCAGAGCTCGCCCCTGGTCTTGATCATCCCTTCCGGGTCAATTTCGCTAACAGTTGTCCCGGTTTGGGGGGGAACAAAATAGTCGCTGCCACCGGTCCACTG